>JAJZIF010000151.1 GCA_021810735.1 Acidobacteriota bacterium | reverse complement strand
GAGCCTATCTCAATCAACTACGCCGATATCAGCTCATCACCGCACTCTTCAACAGACCAAGCTGAAATCTCACGCCCAATAACAAACCCCACCAAAATGGTGGGGTTCGTCAGCAGTCTGAAACGCGGCCTACGGGCCGCGTTTCTATTTCCTGACTCGCAGGCGCCCCACGTCTCGTTCTTGGAATGTCGGTTACAAAACCGCTCCGCCTTCGCGGCGAATCATTTTATGCTGAAGGCGAGCCCGTCCGTCCTGCACTCCACCAGGCATCAAACGCCGCCAGCGCTCGCTCGCACTGCATCCGGTGCCGCTCTTTCTTGTCGCGAACCCTCCGCCGAATCTCCTCCTCCAGCGGCTCCAGCAAATCAAACGTAATATTCGCCGGTTGGAATCGCTTCAGCTCCGCCCGCGTAATGTAGTTCACCAGCGAACCCAGAGCCGTCCCCCGGGGAACCGGCGTTACTTCGCGTCGCTGGGCCGCGCCGGCCGCATACACGCCCGCCAGCAGACCCATCGCCATCGACTCCGTATAACCCTCCACACCCGAGATCTGCCCAGCAAAATAAATCCGCTTGTGCTCCCTCAAATGCAGCCGCTCCGCCAGCACCGCCGGCCCCTGGATATACGTGTTTCGGTGAATCTGCCCATATCGCATAAACTTCGCGTGCTCCAGCCCCGGAATCATCCTCAATATCCGCGCCTGCTCGCCATACTTCAAATGGTTCTGAAAACCCACCAGGTTGTACGAGTCCGCCCGCAGATTCTCCTGCCGCAGCTGCACCACCGCCCACGGCGTCTGCCCTGTCCGCGGATCGCGCAACCCCACCGGCTTCATCGGACCAAACCGAAGCGTGTCCCGCCCCCGCCGCGCCAACTCTTCAATCGGAAGACAGCCCTCAAAATAATCCAGCTTCTCCCACTCTTTTTCCTGCACCGTCTCGGCCGTCACAAGCGCGTCGTAAAAACGGTCGTACTCCTCGCGCGTCATCGGGCAGTTGATGTAATCCGCCGTACCCTTGTCCCACCGTGCCGCAAAATACACCCGCTCCATGTCAATCGATTCGGCCTCTACAATCGGGCTGATCGAGTCGTAAAACGCCAGATTCCCACGCCCCGTCAACCGGGCCACTTCGTCTGACAATGCCGAAGACGTCAGCGGTCCGGTCGCCACAATCGTTAGCGGACCATCCGGGTCCAGTTCCGTCACCTCCGTGCGATACACCGTAATACGCGGCTCCGCCTCAATCGCTGCCGTGATCCGACGCGAAAACTCCTCGCGGTCTACTGCCAGCGCATGCCCCGCCGGAACCGCTGACGCATCCGCGCAGGCCAGCAGCGGCGATCCCGCCCGCCGCATCTCCTGTTTCAGCAGCCATGGGGCCGTATGCTCACTCTCCGACTTCAGCGAATTCGAGCAAACCAGCTCTCCAAAATCCCCCGTCTGGTGCGCCGGCGTCTGCTGCACCGGACGCATCTCATACAAATCCACGTCCACGCCCGCACGCGCCGCCGTCAGCGCCGCCTCTGGCCCGGCCAGCCCTCCGCCAATCACGCGAATCCTCTCAGCCACGCCCCAACCTGCCACAAACACTCATTCTTTTCACTTCTCGATTATAGGAATCCGGAAACTCCCGACGATCTCCCATGCCGGAGTCCTCAGCGGCGCTTGCGTCGATGGGGGGATACAACCCTGCGGCTGGGTTGAGTGGGAATAGATGCCGGCGCGTTCTCAGGTAACTGGGAACGAAACACCAACAATTGAGGAATGGGGACTGAAAACTGGCAACTCACTCGTACGCCAGCGCGTCGATTGGATCTTTCGCCGCGGCTTTTAGCGCCGGATAAAGCGCCCCCAGAATCGCGCTCACCAATGCAATTGCCGCACCAATAAACCACCACTGCGTCGGCACCTTGAACGAAAACGTCGGATTAAAATGCCACAACAACGCGCCCGCAATCGCCGTCAGGATCATGCCCACCGCAATCCCCGCGCACGCTATCATCGCAGCCTCACGCAAAATCACATTCACGATGTACAGCTTCGAAGCACCCAGCGACTTCAGAATCCCAATCTCCCGCGTCCGCTCCAGCACCGCCGTGTACATCGACTGGAAGATCACCAGGAATCCCACGATCAACGCTATCCCAATCACCGTATTCAGCGCCGGCTTGAACCCTGGCAGATTCTCCGGAGTCATCAGCGACAGCCACTGCTGAATCGTCTGCACTTTGTACTGCTCCAGCCCCGGCGTATTCTTGATCTCCTGCTTGATCAGGTCTTCGTTCTTCGGATGATCGCTGCGAATATAAAACAGTGACGCATTGCCAGGGGTGCCCAGCAGCTTGTCCAGCGTCTCAATCGGAATAAACTTCCGCCCGCCCTTGCCGTGCTCGACGATTCCGCAAATGGTAAACGGATGGCCCTCTACCGGAATCGTCTGCCCCACCTTGTGCCCGCCGCCGGTCTTGGCAAAAATGTCGTCGATGATGACATCGTTCGGACCCTTGAATGGGCCACCTGACAGGAACACAAATGGACGCAGGGCGTTGTAGCTCTTAAAGTCGATCCCCCAGATATTCTCGACCGCCCCAATCGTGCTCAGGTTCGTCGTCACCGGCGAGGCCACCGCTACGTGCGGCAGCTTGGCCAGTACATCGGCCACGGCCATCGGTGCTGGAGCACCGCCGATTCCCGCGATGAAGCTGGCGTTCGGTGGCTCCACAATAATGTCTGCACCAATGCCTGTCTTCTCCGCACGCGCGTTGTTCAGCATGCCGATCATCACGCCCACAATCGACAGAATCATCACCACTTCAATGCCGACCGCCATCATCGTAATGATGGTCCGCAGCGGACGATGCAGCACATTGCCGAGCACAAGCTTGTTCATAAGAAATGTGAAAACACCGGCAAAATCAGAAACCGGCACTCTCCCGAGTCTAACAAAGCGCCGTGCATCCCTTCCCGCACAAATGATCCCTTCAAATCCGGATTTCCAAATCTCATTCCCCAAAATCCATTCACGTCACCGATTGGTAATGTCGATAATCCCAAAGAATTGCAAAATTCCTTTGACCTGTGGATTTCCCATGTTCTACGTTGGTAACAGCTTGCGGTAAGTTGTTCACTTTGCTCTGAGAAACCGCTCCCTCCAGGCAGGCAAAATGACTCATTTCGGTATCGAACTTCGCAAAGAACGGGAACTCCGCGGAGTCTCCATCGGGGATATTGCCCAGGTAACTAAGGTCAGCAGCCGCTACCTGACTTCCCTTGAAGAAGAACATTTCGAAACTCTACCCGGCGGCGTCCTCAATAAGGGAATCGTTCGAAACTACGCTCAAGCCCTCGGCCTTGACGAAAATCTCTGGACCGAGCGGTTCATGGCCGCCTACCGCGAAAGCGGCCAGATGAAAGACGACGACCTCCAATGGGTCGAATTTGCTGAAAATGTAAGCCGCAGTCGCGCCCGTAAGCCCCAGCATTCCTCCTTCCGGCTCCGCTGGGCTGGCGTCTTCATGCTCCTCACCGTTCTCGCCGTCTCCGGCTGGTTCGTCTGGAATTATGTCAACAGCAAAGTCGATGCGACTTCCCCCGCTTCCCAGACCACAAAGCCCGTCGCCGCCCAGTTTTCTCAGACCGCTTCCAACGGCTCCTGACCAGACCTGCGGCGCCTCACTTTTCGCGCTATTTCGCGCCCGCTCCACCTCCTGCCCAAATTCATAAACCCTCCACGCCATCCCCCTCCCGATCGGCCTCGCATTTCCTGTCTCTGCATCCCCTGCCTTGGAATTCCTCATTACCCTCGTGATCTGTCCGAATCAAACCGCCGCATCTACTCTCTCTCCATGCGCACGGCCTGGCTCTGCTTTCTGTTGCTGATGTTGGCGTTGCCCTCCCCCGCGGAATCCAGAACGCGCTCCGACAAGGAGCACAAGCGCCGTGCGCATACCCGCGTGGTCCACACCATCTTCCTCGGCCCCTGGCACACGGTCCCTTATTCGCCCAACCCCGACGTCGCCACACCAACACACTCCCAGCTCCGCGTCCGCGCCCTCGTCGTCGATGGCCGCATCGCTGACTGGACCGCCGGCGACATCCACCCCGTCACCGAAACCAGCTACACCGTTCGCCAGGCTCTCCGTATCAACGACGCCCTGCCCACGGCCACGCATGAACACTGGATCTGGCAGCCCGGCGCCTGGCTCTCTGTCAACCGGCTCACCCGTCGCGTCTCCGTGCTTCATCTGCCCGGCTTCGATCCGCGCATCTCCCACGTCGTCTGGTTTCGCGACCTTGCCGCCTATTGCGGCCTGCGCGGTGCCAAAAATCCGCAGCTCACCGTCCTCATCGCGCGCATTTCCGTCCGCAAGGCACTTCTCTCCACCAAAATCAGTCCTTGGAACCCTGCGCAGGACCCCACCCTGTTATCCACTCCCGCTTGCGCCCCCGCCACCTGGCAGCTCGATCCCCTCCGTGTCAGCTTCCAGCCCACTATCGGCAAGCCGCTCACCTACAGCCTCGTCGGCGACACCCCCATCCTCATGCAGCCCAACCCCACCACCACTTCGAGCTCATCCATCCCCATCCCCTAGAAAATCTCCTCCCATCCAGACGCTCGCCCCTTGCGCATCAGCAGAGTCCGAAAACCATCCCGCCCCAAAAAATGTTGTCATCACGACCGAAGGTGCGCAGCACCGTAGCGGAGGGACCTGCAGTTTCTTCCAATCTCATAGACTCCCGGGCTACCCCATCCAACTCACCCGAATCTCCCCACACCTTGCCCCCCAAAAAGCAAGCCCAAACTAAACCAGGAAATCTCTCGCCGCCTACCGCTTCAATATCACCGCGGCCAGAGCACCCCACGCACTCGTCCGCGCCAGCCCCGTAGCTCCAATCAGCACCACCACCAGCGCTCCATAACTCATCGCCAGCCAGCGATCCAAGCTTCGCGTCATCATCCAGCGGACAATCAGCAGCAGCGCACCCAGCACAAATACCGGACCAAAGATTCTCGCCCCACCCACGGCGCCAAAGACAGAACCAAGAAACGGCATCCGCGTCGTTGCGGGAGGCAGCAGACTCATGCTCGCCATCAGCATCACCGGCCTGTGGATCCGGGGCTTCTTCCGCATCAAAATCCCCAAAGTCGCAAACACCGTGAACAACGCAATCTCGGCATACATCATCAGCAAAAACTGCGAGTAAAGCATCCCGAGAATCGGCATCTTCGGGGAGTGAACCATCACCGACTGCGTAGCTACCCAAGGCCCCGTCACCACCACGCCCAGCCCAATCGCCACCGCCGCCCAACCCAGTTTCAAGTGAATCTGCCGGTTCTTGGACGCAATCAGCAGCGACTGCACCAGGAACAGCAAAAACCACAGCCCCACGCACGCCCCGTGAACCGCATCCAATCGAAACATCTCCGGCCCAATCACCCGGCCGCCAGTCCCCCTGCCCTCCAAAATAAAATCGTGAAATGCCACAACGATGGCTACCAGAAATAGGGCGGCCGCAGACGAGTAAAACCAGCGATCGATCTTCATCGTGCACCTGCTCAGAAATTCGCTCTCATAAGCAGCTTCAGGAGGGGGGCGCGCTAAGGCTACCACAAACCCGCCGCAATGCAATATCAGCTTCCGCGACTACCTCACTTGCCCCCGCCCCGCAAACAAGCCCAAACTACATTCATGGAAACCCTCGACGCGCTCCTTCACGAAGCCGAAATCGCTCACGGCCATCTGTGCGCCGGACAAATCCTCGGCGTCCGCATGGCCATGATTGGCTGCGACCGTCTCGGCATCGACGAACCCCGAGGCAAAGACCGAAAGCGCCTCGTCACCTTCGTCGAAATCGACCGTTGCGCCACAGACGCCATCGGCGTCGTCACCGGCTGCCGCCTTGGCAAGCGTGCCCTCAAGTTCCGCGACTGGGGCAAAATGGCCGCCACCTTCGTCGACCTCTCCACCGGTCGCGCCATCCGCATCGCCGCCCGTGAATCCTCAAAGGAACTCGCCCGCCGGCTTCACCCCGAAATCGAAAACAAGAATCAACAGCAGATGACCGCCTACCGCGAACTCCCTGACGCCGATCTCTTCACCGAGCAGTGGGTCTCCGTCAAACTTCACCCCCGCGAGTTTCCCGGCTACAAAGGCGAACGCGTCACCTGCTCCATCTGCGGAGAAAGCATCAACTACGACCGCTTCATCCGAGACGGCGAAGCCGTCGTCTGCCTCGCCTGCGCACACCCTGAGGACCGCTATTTCCAGCCGCTCCCCGACGGCCCCGAATCCGTCACCGCGCCCGTCGCCATTCCCGAAACGCGCCGCGGCTAGAGCAAGAGTAGAGCCGGTGCATCCCCGAGACACTGCCTACAGTTGACGCTTGGGGATGGCGCGCGCTCTGCCTGCTGGGATGGGACCATCAGGGAGCGGCACCACGGAATCCACGCAACGGCACACAGTAACTCTGGAATTGCCCTGAGCCCATCTCCCGCAGCCTCTATCCCTCGAATCACCATTCCTGACCGATTCAACTCACCCAATTGCACTCTCCATGCCCGGATTTGCATCTTTCCTAACAGTTATCTCGTCGTCTCTATGTTAGGGCTGTTCATTTAGAACGACCGAGGTCGCCGTGACCCTTACCCGTTCGTACCGCGCCTGGTGCATCGCCTCTCTCGTCGGACTCGCGCTCGCCATCCCTTCCTGGGCGCAAAAAACGCCGCCCCACCCACCTTTCACTTTGCACGCGCATATTCGCGAAGTCCTCATCGATATCACCGTTACAGACGCCAACGGGAATCCGGTTACCGGCCTGCCAAAATCCGCCTTTCACATCTACGACAATGGCCGTCCTCAGACCATCGACTCCTTCGTGGAGCACGCCGGCAAGAATCTCGCCGTCACACCCAGTTCCACAGCGTCGGGCGCCTTTAGCAACAGCTATCTTTCCCACCCGCCCGCCGTTTACAACGTTGCGTTGATTGACGTCACCACCATGACGCTGGCCGAACAAATGATGCTACGCAAGCAGTTGGTCCACTTTTTTGAGCAGCTGCCTTCGACCGAGCCCTTGGCCATTTACCTGTACAACGGCTCACATATTGTGCTCGTGCAGAACTTCACCACCAGCCACGCCGAGCTGCTGGCCGCCCTGCGTCGCACCATTCCACGCTTCCGCACCACTGGCTTTGAGTACGATACTGACCGCCCGCTCTTCACTCAGATGGCGCACTATCTCAGCCAGTATCCAGGCCGCAAAAATCTCCTCTGGTTCAATGGAGGCTCCAACCTCTTTCTCCTCTTCGACCAACAGCAACTCTTCGAGATTTTCGGCTGGCAGGCGGCGGCTGACTCCATGCCCTTGGAGTCTTACAATATGCGCCCGCTATACGATGCGCTCGACGCGGAGCGTATCGCCATCTATCCCATCGACGTGCGTGGGCTTGTCGCCGATAAAGACTACGCGCTCGACAATCAGGAATTGATGATGAACGATGAGGCCGCGACCACAGGCGGCAAAGCTTACTACAACACCAATGCCATCGCGCAGAGCGCCCGTCAGATTCTCGATCACAGCGCCGATTTCTACACCATTACCTACTCACCCCACGACCTGCACCAGCGCGGCCGCTGGCACCAGGTCCGCGTTCACGTCGATGGCCCTTATCAGCTCAGCTATCGTCACGGCTACTTCGACGACAATTATCTGGCCAGGCATCCCACCAGACTCCTCACCGTAGCGGATGGAGAGGATGTCCAGGCGCCCAGCCTGCACAGCAACCCCATCCTCTTTCAGGCGCAAATCCTGCATGCCACAACATCCGCGCAGCGCACGGTGCGACATGGAGCAATGCCCTATATTGTCCGCTACGAGCTGCCTGTCGCGGCCTTCCCCATCGCTCATCTCGACGCCCAGCATTCCATCGTCACTTTCGGCGTCGCAACTGTCGTTCTGGATAACGGTGGGCTTGTTCGCTGGCAACACGTGAAAATGGTCGAAATGCGCTTCCGCACGACTGCCATTCAGGCCCATCCGCGGGCCCACTTCACATGGCAGCAGATGGTTGACCTCCCTGACGGCGACAACGACGTCTACCTCGCCGTTTGGAACACCCACACCGGACGCCTGGGCACAATTCAAATCCCAGTCAACGTCAAAAGGCACTAAGTCACGCAACAGCTAG
>JAJZIF010000150.1 GCA_021810735.1 Acidobacteriota bacterium | reverse complement strand
CATTGACACCATTGTTGGTTCCGGCGGTGGCTTCGCGTCATCGGCTATCGCACGGGCCACTTCCGTCAGCAGCCGGTCATGCGGACGAAGAACATCCACCAGCGTCTCGCTCAGGTTCCGAAGCAGATGCCAGCGGTCGGCAACCTATACGGCGTTGGGCGCGGCCTTGCCGGCAGCTTCGGCATCCAGACTGGCGCGATCACGGATGATGACTTCCGCCCGGGGATGGGCGCGTAGTCACCATTCCGCGCTCTCTGCGCTGCGATCGGGCAACAGGTCGATCACCTTCCCGCGTTTAAGGTCGCAAAGAATAGTTCCATCCGGTGCAGTATCCGGCAACCATCTGCATTCTATTCACTCCCGTCACGAGTTGAGAAAAGCCTGAATCCTCACCTCGGGAGCCGCTCTCCGTCTGGAGTCTTCGGCATGCACACGAATCATCCCATCCTTGCCCGGCAGTGTCCGAACCCACACCGCTCCCATGCCACCGCTCGCATCCAGATCAAACGGGTTATCCCCTACGATCATTCCCGGCCCATCGAGCATCAGCTTCACCTTGCCTCCTGCAAAGGCGCGTGGAGACCCGTACTTGTCCACTACCCCAAAGGCAATCCGCGTCGAGTCCGATCCGTCTGCGCACAGCTCCCGATCATCCGGCTCACACCAAAGCCGGTCATGAGAACAGTCAGCGGAAAATGAGCGGGATAAAACCTGTTTCCCTCTCACATATCCGCGGATCTCAAGCTCTGGCTTACCTGCTCCATTCATCTTCAGATCCGCAAAAAATGGCGGATACGCAGTGTGCGGGAAACCTTCGCGATCGGGATGCAGGACTGCATACTGGCTGCCACCCACGAATAATTCCAGCCTTTCGCAGTTAGAGAATATCGCTGCCCGCTCCCCCGGGCCATCCGGCATTCGTTCATCAAAATTCCAGTAGAAGGCCGGTGCAATTACTGGCCGTACACGTGGATCTATTTGACTCTCGTAATACGCCGCGCCCAGTTTGGGAATCCGAAAGAAGTCCGCAACCCCCGCAAATTTCATCGCATCGTAAGCGTGGAGCAAGCTGGGATAATCAAACGCGCACCAGCCTAGCAGTCCGGAGCAGCGCGGATATCCCGCCGCCTTGTCGTGCGCCTCCGCATGAAATAGCGCTTGATCCTGTTGCACCTCCGGATCAGATTGCCGCCTATATCTAAGGTTGAATCCCTTGCCTGCCGGGTAGTTAAATTGCCCCACCGCCTCTGTCACCAGGTACGGCACGCCCTTAAGTGGTGGACGTATCCCTACCACGCCTGGCGTGGCCGCATGATAATCGTCAAACGCAAACACATCTTGGTGCCACTCTGTTTTCCATGTTCGTTCCGACGAAGGCGTCATTGTCCCGGAAGTCTGTCGCGTCCCGTCCAGACGCATCGCAATCTCCTTTGTCTTTCGGTAAAGTTCCGGCTCGTTCGGTGACTCATTCAACCGCACACCCCAGATAATCACCGCCGGATGGTTTCGGTCCCGGATCACCATCTCCCGCACATCCCGCAGCACCAATTCGCGAAAACTGCGTCCACCGACATAATGAAACCCAGGCGTTTCCTCCCACACCATCATTCCAAGCTCATCGCACGCATCCATAAACGCCTCTGACTGTGGATAATGCGAGCAACGAACCATGTTGCAGTTGAATCGCTGTCGCAGCATCACTGCATCGTGCCGCATCGTTCGCTGAGACGCCGCAAAGCCAAAGTATGGAAACAGCTCATGCCTGTTTAATCCAAACAACTGGACTCTCTTCCCGTTTAGAAAAAAGCCCTCCAGCTCAAATCGCGCATCGCGAAATCCGGTCCGCGTCCTGTACCGGTGCAATGGCCGCTCGTTCACAAACAGCGTTACTTCAAGATCGTAGAGGTGGGGGCTATCCATGTCCCACAGCCGGATATCTCCAAGCCGGTCCAGCGTTAATTCGATCTCCTGGTCTGCCTTCTGCACCCAAGCGCTCTTCGATGCACCCGCCACCCGGCGCCCATTCCTAAACAGCGTGGCCTGCAGGCGCACCTTGGTTGCCAGCATTCTGCCTGCATCCAGATTGCAGATCACATCGAGGCGCCTATTCTGCTGGAGCACGTCTACAGGCTTGGCGAAGACGCTGTGCAGAAATATTTCCGGCACCGCACGCAGACTCACGCCGCCGTTGATCCCACCAGGCAGCAGATAATCAATACCTCCTGGCCCTTTGGGGGAGCCACTCGGCGGGACATCGAGCCAGCGCGAATCCACCTCCACAACAAGCGTGTTTTCACCCCGCCTTACTAACTCTGTCACCTCATACTCAAAAGGCAGAAACCCACCCAAGTGCTCCGGCAGCGCATGCCCATTCAAGATGGGTCTGGTTCCCTCCATCACACGTTCGAAGTGCAGAAAGAGACGTAGGCCGCGCATGCTGTCAGGCAGTACAAACTGCTGCTTATACAGCCACACATGCTCCCACGCCTCCGGTCTCCACCCTTGCCACGAGAGAGGTGTGACCGCATGCGGCAGCGTGATCGGCCCCTTCGCCGCATCCCTGATGCCTATTTTGGCCCTGTCGCCGTACGCCTTGCGTTCAACGATCCAGTTCTGATTGAGTGGCAACTCATCATGAGCCCGCCCACGAAACTGCGCTGCACGGGCCACTGCTCCCCACCCGTTCAGGACGCGGGTGGCGGTTACTGTCGAGTTCGCAACACATCCCCAGAGAAAGCTGCGCCGTGAGATTGCGGGCCTGGCCGATTCTGCTCTCAACATCTTATTCACACTCCTTGAAGTTACCGATGATTGTCCACTTCGGTTCGTAAACTCCTCGAAATCCTTCCGAGCCACACTCCCGCCAGAGGGCAGGGATTCCTCAGCAAGTTCTATTCCCCCCCGGCGTGCACCACAGAAGTCAGCCTTGCTCCATCAAAAAAATGGCGGATACACAGTAAGTGCATATCCGCCCGGGAACGTCACTTGAGGTCAAGTGAACCTTGGATCACGGCTTTCGATCTTGGCCAGCATGCGCTGGCCGCTCAGGCCGTGGTAGAGCAATTAAAAGCGAATCTTGCCCACCAGCTGCAACGCCCTGCCCCCTACCGTCACACTTCTAATCTGGGCATCGTGGCCAGGACCAATCGCTGAATCCGGCAATCCGAAGCTCGGATGATTGATCACGTTGGTGGCATCTGCGCTGATCTGCATGGAAACTCCGTCCCGCAGCTGGAGTGTCTTGCTCAGGGAGAAGTTCACATTCAACAGACCCGGCCCGTACAAAGAGTTGCGGCCGGAATCGCCAAAGGTCCCCGGCGCCGGAGCAGCAAACGCATTCACGTTGAACCACTCTGACGGCGAGGGGTTGGCAAGGCGCGGATTTCCCACTACATTCGGATATTGGTCCCCGGCCTGGCTGTAGCTCGTATTGTGGGCCATGACCACCGTGAACGGATTGCCAGTCTGAGCCACAATCGTCGCGGAAGTCAGCCACCCGCCCACCGCTTCATCGAGCAGGTTGTTGTGATTCAGGAACGAACGTCCCTTGCCAAAGGGAAGCTCATAAATAACCTGGCCCTTGAACATGTCCCGGATATCAAAATTAGAAGGCCCGTAGTTGGCGCGAGGATCGTAAGCATTCTGGAAGGGCTGTACCCCGAAATAGCCGCCCTGACCTGAACTGTCCTGCTCGTTCAGAAATTTTGACCAGGTGTAGTTGAAATTGAATTCAAGTCCCGAACTCATGCGCTTGGTGATTGAAGCCTGCAGAGAATTGTAATTCGAGATACCGACGAGCCTGTATCCGGAAATTCCCTGAAACTCCGGATAGGGTCGCGCATTCGTAGCGCCGCTTGCGTCATTCGGCCCCAGCTTGCCTTCAGGCACCTGGTTCAGATTGGTCGCAAATGGCTGATCTGCTCCATGGCTGGCCACATAAGCGATCTCTGTAACTATGTTCGCGGTGATCTGCCGCTGGATAGAAAGATTCCATTGATACAGCTGAGCCGCCGGGGCATGATATTGCGTATAACCCACACCCTGTCCGTTATACGAAGCAGGACCTAGTGGGGCTTTCACATACCTTGAATTGATGCTCGCTCCAGCCGCCCCTTGGTAGTTCGTGTTTCCGCTCGAGTTCAGAACGACCACGGGAAGCGCACCGTTTGTGTTATCCGCCTCTGCACCGCTTGAACTGAAGGCAGCCCCATTGCCTCCGCCGTAGGTATCTGCCGACCACGGATAGGTATAAAGACCAAATCCTCCTCGGATCGTCATGTTATTGACCGGCTGATAGGAAAACCCGATGCGCGGCATGAAAACATTCCACAGCGGATGCTGAAGTGACCGACGGCCAGTTGCATGCGTCACCGCATACCACATAGCTCCCGGCATCCCGGTGGCGGGATTCGTGACGGAGGGATCGAAGGACCTCTGGTTGCCATGGACTTCATGCCACCCCGTCTCGCCCATCCATCGGAGTCCGAGATTGATGGTCAGATTCGGACGAATCTTATAGTCATCGTTTACAAACATTTGCGGAGCTTTCATTCTTGCGCCGTACTCGGGAGCAACTCTTGCGTTCCAATTACTTGCGTAGCCAAGCAGGAAGTCTGCATACGAGACACCGGTGGAACTTGCCGTTCCCTGGGTCGACGCCGTGTAATCGCCGTTGAAGGTCATCGTGCCGGCATTGATATTTCCCCACGATGTCGAATCCAGCCTCTCAATCAGAAACTCACCGCCGAAATGAAGAACGTGCCGGCCGCGAATCAATGTGACAACATCAGACGGGTCAAAAACGAATTCCTTGTAGACCGCGTTCACACCCGGTCCCAGAGTGTACTCGCCGTTGATGTTGAGCGTAGGAAATTCGTCCGCCTTAGCGAATCTCCAGCCCAGCTTGGCAGGGAAACCCTGCCCAAGTGTGTAAGGGACAAAGAAGTCGAGTTCGTCCGTAAAGCCGAGGCGCGCTTCGTTCATCGTTGACGAACTGATAGCCCATACATCGGAAACCTGGGCATTACTGTTCTCAATACTCGACGAGTAGCAATTGATTGGGCAAATACCCTGTGCCAGAGTCTGGGATGGCCGGTCGCCCCAGAACTCAGACGCCGTGAACCGGTTCTTCGAAGTGATATCGTAATCCAGGCGGCCAAAGAAACGCTGCTCCGGAGTTGAGGCGGGAACGTTGTAGAAATAATTGTTGGTCGGGATGCCATTCACGATAGTCCCTGAGATATTCGGCTTGGGAAAGTAAGCCTGAATCGCCTGGGCGACAGAATCAATCAGGTTGGCCGGAAGCTTGTTGCCATTGCCATACTCACTGGCGAACGATTCCCGATGCACTACACCATTAGCATCCACTGTCTGCGTCGTAGGATCGTAAATGGTTGGCATACCGGTGAAGTCCCCGTGGCGCATCGCCTCGCTTGGAACTGTGATGAAGCCATTGGCTGCCCCGCCCTTATCCACGATCTTGTCATAGTCGAAAAAGAAGAACATACGGTGCGGCAGGATCGGCCCGCCGATGTTTCCGCCGAAGTCGTTGTAGTGCAAAATGGGCACTTTGGCTTTGACACCGAACGAGTACGGCGCAGCATTCAGCGCGTTGTTTTGGAAGTATTCGTAAGCCTCGCCGTGGAAACGGTTGCCGCCACCTTTACTGATCCGGTTATAGATCATGCCTCCGACGCCATACTGAGCGGAGAAGAGAGAGTCACTGACCTTGACCTCTGACAGTGCGTCAAAGATCATTGGCACGGCGATGTTGTTGCTCTGCGGGGAAGAGGTCGTTGCGCCATCGAGCAGAGTCGTCGAGAATGGCTCGCTCCCGTTTGCCGAAATGCCCGACACCCCGGGATTCACATTGCCGAATTTACTTGAAGCGGTACCGGAGGTTCCGGGCAGCAAGGTCAGAAATGACTGCCAGTCTGCCCCAAATCCCACTTGGGGCAACTGCTCCATCTGGTGTGACGTAAGGCTTATGGATTGGGTGGGACTCGTCGTCTGCAGCAGAGGAGCGTTGGTCGTAACCACAACTCTCTGCGTTTCCGAGCCCACCTCAAGCCGTGCGTTCAGCCCCAGAGTTCCAACCTGCAGCGTAATTGGTCCCTGCACCAGCTTCTTGAAGCCCGGTGCGCTAAACGTAATCAAATACCGGTCTGCCACAATGGAGCCCGTATCATAAAGACCTGAAGCATCGGTCTTATAGGTCCTCGTCACATCTTTGTCTAGATCTTTTACCGTTACCGTCACACCTGGAATAACCGCACCGCTCTGATCGGTAACAGTGCCTCGAATATCCCCGGAGTTTGTGGCTTGCCCCCACAAAGGAATTGCGCCCATCAGCAGTGCGATGCTCATGATGATATATAGCTTTCCCCTCACGTTCTCCTCCAAATTCTTTACTCTTTTCGTTCATTTTTCGTGGCTATCTGCCTTCGGTCGCATCAGCGGCAGCTGTTGCTCTGGCGCAGCCACGCGACTCCTCAGTTCCGCACCAATGGTTGGCAGCCCTTCCTGTCAAGGAATCGTGCTTTGCTTACCAGCCTTCCGTGTGGAATGAAGCTCTTGAAACCGCACCGCTCCGGCAACTACGGCGCCGTTGGCGAGATTGGTCAACTTGACGGACGTCGGATCGTCAAACACTCCGAGCGAATGCCAATCACCCTGCCCCTTTTGTTGATTCACCGGGAATGACATCGAGCTGCCCCGATAGTAGACCGTGTAACTGGCATCGGTGGCCTGTTTCACACCCGGCTTGCTGATGCCGCCATACCAGACCGAAATTTTGTACTCGCCGATGAACGGCGTATCCGACCGGTAGATCACATACGCGTTTGCCGGCCCCGGGGGCGCCCAGTAGGCAAAGTGGCCAAGATTGTTCGCAGCGTTATCCATGCGCCACGCACTCCCAGTCAGCTGGTAGTGCGATCCCCCCGTGGGGTTCACCACCGTAGTGGCGTGCGACAGCATCTTCAGATTTGTTGAGTCACGGCCCTGCAAAATCGCAAGCCCAAAGTTATGCTTCCAGTCCGGATAGGACTCTGCCTGCTTAACCTCTTCCTGGATATGCTCGTCGAGCGCCGCCTTCAGTCGTGCAGCCTGCCGGGGAATTTCCGAACAGATACTGTGCAGTTCCTGCCAGTCCGTCTCTTCGTCAAAACACTGAAGCTTGCCCGTAGGCATAGTCTCAATCAGCTTGTAACGGCTGCTGCGAATCGAATACTGGGGTATCAGGTTCGACTCTTCGGAAAAGATGTACTTGTGCGGCGGGGTCTTCGTCGTGCCTTCAATGATCGGCTTCAAGCTCACTCCATCCGTCTTCGCAGGAGCGGGCAAATCGTCGAGGCTCATAATCGTCGGAGCAATGTCGTAGTTGCTCACCAAGTCATTGATCCGCTTGCCCGCTGGCACGTCCGGCCCGACCACGATCAATGGAACATGCAGGTCGGTGTTGTAGAGCGAACGGTGATCGGCCGTGTTGAAGTCTTTCGGATGCGAGTACAACAGTTCGCCGTGATCGGACGTAAAGATGATGATGGTGTTCTTGTTTAGCCCAAGCGAGCGAACAGTATCCAGCAATTCACCAATGTAGTGGTCTGCATACAGAATTTTCCCCGCATATAACTCCCGCATCCTGCGGATCGCATGAATGTTTTGTAGCTTTGCCAGCCGGTGCAACTCCGGCGTGTCGCCCATGTTCGGGAAATTTCCCGGCTCCTTGAACCTGTCGTATGCCGCTAGCTCGTTAAAGGGAGCATGCGGTTCCATGTAGTGCACCCACAGGAAGAAGCGCTGATGCTGATGCTGCTCCAGCCATTTCTGGGCCCACGCCGTCGTCTTCGGTGCCGTCAGATAAAACTGGCTTGATCCCGGATGCCCCGGAACCGGCAACTGATATCCCGGGAAAAATTTGAAGTAGTCCCAGCCACGATGCACCACATCCCATATCGACCAGCAGTTCGCGTTATCAGCCGCCGTAATCATCCCATAAGGTTTCAGCATTTCCGGCAAAATCGGTTTGTACGGAGACAGCAGCAACCTCGACGGAACTGCGGGCAGTGTCCCGTCCGTCAGCGGCTGGCTGATCCTCGGCCCACATCCCTCATAAGGAGGAAGCGTCATGCCGTGGACCGTCGGGAACAGCCCCGTCAGAATCACCCCAAAGGACGGCGTCGTCCACGGAGCCCCCGCG
>JAJZIF010000149.1 GCA_021810735.1 Acidobacteriota bacterium | reverse complement strand
CGTGCCGCGACGCACGCTGGGTCTTGTGCCAGTCAGCGGACCGGCACACGCCGACTATCTTGGGGACTATCGCCATCTCGTGATTCAAGATGCGAATCTGCATACACCTGCAACCCAGGTACACGGTGCGGGCACGCTGGATTTGCTGGAGAAAGATCTGCACAGCTCGCTGCGGCTGGATGTGGTTGGAAGGGACCTGGGCGAGTTCGATCGACTGCTGACGATCACGGATCTGCGGGCCACGCCAGTGGGCGCGCCTCACGCCCTGCCATTGAAATTGCTGGAAAGCGCAAGCTTCCATGGGACCATTCACGGTTCGTTCTTCGCGTTGCAAGCGGTCGGGCATCTGGATTCCGGACCGTTTGAGATGATGGTGGTGGAACGGGCCCAGCCAGGGAATGCGGGAGAAGCGCCGCCGGAGCGTCTGCTGACATGGGACCAATTTCACGGCGACATTTCCTATGCTCCGGCACAACTGATTCTGCGCAATGGGGAACTGGCACGAGGCGACACAGTGATCCATGCCGGACTCGATCTGTTGCCGGACCGCACGGCGCCGGACACGTACGCATACAACAAGCAGACGCAGGTCACGGCAACCATGCAGACGACGAATGCATCCGTGGCCGACCTGCAGTCCATTTTCGGTACCTCGTACCCCGTTGCCGGGACGCTGGGAGTCCATGCGCATGTGGCTGGGACGGTGGATGATCTGGAAGGTTCCGGGCAGGTGGGACTGACTCACGGTGTCGCTGACGGGCAGGCCATTCCAAGCGCAATGGTGGTGCTGGCCGCCGAGGGCCATCTGCTGGAAGCGACCCATGTACGGATTGCGACTGCCGGAGGGATCGCGACTGGACATCTCTCGTATGACGATGCAAGCGGAGCGTTGCAAGGCGAACTGACAGGAGAGCATTTTGCACTGTCCCAGATCGCGCTGCTTGAAAACTCGCGATTGTCGCCCGGCGGCACAATGGGATTTCATCTTCAGGGCGGCGGGACTTTGACCGCTCCGCTGGCGACCGGCGCCATGCAAATTGAGAATCTAACTCTGAATGGCCGGCCGATGGGTAGCGCGCACGCCGAAACACACTACCAGGGCGGAACACTCTACTTGACCTCGCGCGCGGAGGTCTTGCGGGCGCAGCTTGATATGAGCGGACAGGTACAACTCGGCGGGAAATACCCCGCCCAGATGGAGTTGACGTTTGCCGATTTCAATATAGATCCACTGCTGCGCAGCTTGGCTCCTTCCGGGATCAGCGCCCAATCTTCGCTGCGGGGAAAGATCACGATGTCCGGGCCACTGGCCGAACCATCTGCGATCCAGGCGGACGCGGCTCTGAACGCTTTCAGCGCAACCATCGGCAACCTTCCCATCCATTCCGAGGGGCCAATCGAAGCGTCGTTGCGAGACGGGAAATTGCAACTGAAACAGGTACATTTCCAGGGCACGGATATGGATCTGACTGCCGGTGGGACGATCGACCTGCTGCGGAACTATACGCTTCGTCTGCATTCCGAAGGTACGGTGAATGCAAGCCTGGCTTCCGTCACGAACAAGGCCCTGCAGTCTTCCGGTGAAGTACATTTTGTCCTGAACGTGCGCGGGACGGCGCATCAGCCGGATCTGCAGGGCCGGGCCCAGTTTAGTCACATCAACATGCACCTGCTGAACATTACGAACGGTCTGACAGATATGAACGGCACCATGGTGTTCGATCAGGACCGACTGGTGGTGCAGCAGTTGAAGGGATTTTCCGGCGGCGGAGAGTTGGATGCCAAGGGCTTCGTTGGCTATCGGAACGGTATCTTTGCCGATTTGACAGTTACCGGCCAGGGAGTGCGGATTCGATATCCAAAAGGAATTTCCAGTTCGGTAGACGCCAAGCTGCGCGTATTGGGGAACCTGGACAATCTGTTAGTCGGCGGTAACGTGCAGATGATGCGTTTTGGAATGGACAGCAACATGGACATGACTTCGCTGGCCGTGGGTGGAGGCGGAGTTTCCGCTCCGATCGATCCATCCTCGCCGATGAACCGGGTGCATCTTGATATTCATCTCACATCCGCTCCGCAACTGGGATTCCAGAACTCGTTTGCCTCGCTCGCCGGCGATGTGAATCTGCGCATACGCGGCACCGTCGAAAACCCGTCCGTACTGGGACGGATTGACATCACTGAAGGATCCGCTTCATTCGCGGGGACGAAATACCAGTTGCAGCAGGGCGACATTGTTTTTGCCAATCCAGTTACCATCGCTCCGGAGATCGACCTGGAAGCCACGGCGCAGGTACAGAATTACGACATCATCATCACCTTGCATGGGCCGCCCAGCAAGCTGGAGATTTCCTATCGTTCCGAACCGCCGCTGACGCAGGCCGATGTGCTGGCCCTGCTGGCGCTGGGCCGCACCAATGAGCAGGCGGCCATGTACGGCGAGCAGCAGCAGGCGGGCGCCAATCTGACCACGGAAGCTTTGCTGGGAGGGGCGCTGAATGCGGCCGTCAGCAGCCGGGTTCAGAAATTGTTCGGGGTCGGCAGCGTGCGCGTGGATCCCAACTTCGTCGGTACACTGGGCGAGTCCACGGCGCGCATTACTGTGGAACAACAGGTGGGGAGCAACTTGATCCTGACCTTTGCCACCAATGTGAACACCACGGCTGAGCAGTTGCTTCAGGGCCAATTTAATTTAACACGCAGCTTGTCCATCATCGCGGTGCGCGACGAAGCGAATGTTTTCAGCTTGTATCTGCAGATTCGCGGCCGACATCAGTAAAAATTTACCGTTTGCCGGGACCATGCCAAGCCCAGCCGACAGACGAAGCGGCCCATTTCCCGTTTCCTGCGTCTATATGGGACAAGCGAGGAGTGCCGAAGGAATTCGGCGGGTCTTGCTGTTCTCTGGGCGTAGACTATTCGACATCGAGGCATGAGTGGAGTGGAAATGCCCGTGGAATGGCCGACAAGAGAAGCTAGGAGGAGAAGACAGATGCAGAATAAGACAGTGATATCCAGGCTGTTGATCGCGGTGTGTTGTGCGGGTATGGTGGCGGTGGGAGCGCCGGTTTTCGTTGGCCCTTCCGCCTATGTGCTGGCTGCGGATATGGGCAACTCAGGTGCGCGACTGGCGGCCAGAGTGAAGAGCGAACTGAAAGGCAAGAATTTTCAAGACGTGACCGTGCTCGCCAACGGAGGTACCGTAACACTTTCCGGGCAGGTCCCGCTCTATGGGTATAAAGCGCAGGCGATCAAGAAAGCGAAGAAAACGCCTGGCGTTAAGGATGTGCGGGACAACATTGCCGTCGGCGGCCCGACCCTTCCCGATAATGTTCTGCAGAGAAAGTTGATGGAGAGAATCGAAGTCGATCGGGTCGGCTATGGCCAAGTCTTCGATGCGATTGGGGTCCATGTGCAGAACGGCGTGGTGACCTTGGTGGGTCACGCTGTGGGGCCGATTGCCCAACAGTCCGCTGTTGCGCTGACGGAATATATGCCGGGCGTCAAAGACGTCATCGACCAGATTCGTGTCGATCCGCTATCGCCCATGGACGATGGAATTCGGATCGCGACATTTCGCGCGATTTACGGATATCCCCCTTTGCAACAGTACGCCATCGTTCCGTCCCGTCCGATTCGAATTTCCGTGCAAAACGGGGATGTGACTTTATACGGCATGGTGGACAACGATATGGACAAACAACTCGCCTACATGCGCGCCATGCAGGTGCCGAATGTTTTTCATGTCACCAACGATTTGATCGTTGCCAATGAGAAGCCGGAAAAGGGGAACAAGTGACTCTACTGGCATGCAAGGCGCTATTCCGCGTGGATCACACCTCTGCGGCCTTTCGCCTTGCGGAGCAGGAAGACCACGGGCAGACAGCCAAAGGAGGCCAGGGCCAGGTAGCGGAAATCGTCCACATACGACAGCAGTAACGCCTGCACGTTGAGAGAGCTATAAATGCGGCCCAGAGCACCCGCCCCCGCCATGGCCGTGCCGATCTTCGGCCCCAGGTGGGTCATTCCCTCGCTGAGTTGCTGCTGATATACGCGGCCGCTCGGGGTCAGGTTTTGGATCAGGCTCGCCTGATGCAGTTGGGAATGACGGGCCAGCAGCGTATCTGTAATCGAAATGCCGATGCTGCCGCCCACATTGCGCAGCAGGTTATACAGGCCGGTTGCGTTACCCATCTCCCGATTGGTCAGGCCGGCAACGGTGGTGGTGGAAAGTGGAACAAAAACCATCCCGGAGCCAAAGCCGCTCAAAATGATGGCCCAGATAAACGACCAGGGCGAAATGGCCAGGTTGACTTCGCCGAACCATATTCCGCAAATGCCGAAGAGTAAAAATCCTCCGCCGATCAGCCAGCGATTGTCTATTTTGGCCGTGAGAATCCCAATGATCGGCATGGCAACGACGGCCCCCAGTCCACGCGGACTCACAGCGATCCCAGCGTTGAACGCTGGATAGAGCATGACCTCCTGATAGAAAAGCGGGAGCAGAGTAATCAGGCCGTAGATACATCCGCCAAACAGCGCGATGAGGATGCAGCCGAGAGCGAAATTTCGATGGAGAAAGACGCGCAGATTCACCAGCGGCCTTTCCTTCACCAGCATGCGCCAGATAAATGCGACGAACGCGATGATCAGAATCGCCGTCGCCCAGCGGATCCACATAGCGCCAAACCAGTCGTCCTCCTGACCCTTGTCGAGAATGACTTGCAGGCATCCGAGCCAGGTGGCCAGCAGGCCAAGGCCTATTCCATCCAGAGGGCCGGGCTTCGCATCGCGGATGTAGTCCGGGTCACGGACGAAGCGAGAAATCATAATCAGCGCCAGAATTCCGACCGGGATATTGATATAGAACGTCCAGCGCCAGGAATAGGCGTCGGTCAAATATCCGCCGAGAGTTGGGCCCAGAATGGGAGCGACGACGACACCGAGGCCATAGACCGCCATGGCCTGGCCGCGCTTCTCCTCGGGAAAGCTTTCCAGCATGATGGCTTGAGATATGGGCTGGAGCGCTCCTCCTCCGGCACCCTGAACGGCCCGCGCCAGCAGGATCATGGCGAGGCTGGTAGAGGCGCCACAGGCGAAAGAGCTGACGGTGAAGATGACGATGCAGGTCATCAGGAAACGCTTCCGTCCGAAGCGCTGCGCACACCACCCGCTGACCGGAAGCACGATGGCATTCGCAACCAGATAACTGGTGAGCACCCAAGTCGCTTCATTGGTGCTGGCCGACAGGCTTCCGGCGATATACGGCAGCGCGACCGAGGCGATGGAGGTATCGAGCACCTCCATGAACGTCGGCAAAACTACCGAGAGCGCGATCAGCCACGGATTGATCTGCGGTTCTTTATTGACGGTCAAATTCGCGGTTTCCTTGCGATCTTCGTGCTGCGTTTTTGATCTTCGACAGGAGTAGTACGAACTGGGTCTTCGTCCTCTACCGGATTGCGATTAGATGCAGTTCAGAATCGATTTGAGGCAAGAATCGTACTGAGAGGATCGATGAATCTTGCGGCTTGCTCTGTACTGCATCCATCTTATGAATTGTACTGAGGGATTGCGACGAGGGATGTGACTGGCAAACGTAGCGGGAGAGAATTGCTCCACTTACGGATCAAACGCAGGCGAGCGGGTGTGCAGGCCCTACACTGGAGTACAGGACTCCGCTCGGAACGGGAATCGTGCTGGTCGTCGGTGGCGGAGAGGAAAAGAACAGACAGATCGGGAGAAGATACGTTCGATGAGCGGCAACCTGCGCACGACGCTGGAAATGATCAAGTGGGAGCATTCCGTCTTTGCGCTGCCCTTCGCGCTGACGGGTGCCATGCTGGCTGCGCGGGGAATCCCTGCCTGGCGGGTACTCTTCTGGATCGTCGTCTGCATGATCGCGGCGCGTTCAGCGGCCATGGCCTTCAATCGATGGGCAGATGCGGAGATCGACCGCGTGAATCCTCGCACGGCCTCGCGCGCGATTCCGGCCGGGTTGCTGAGCCGTCAATTCACGATTGGCTTCACAATTGTGTCGGCAGCGATTTTCATCTTCGGGGCCAGCCGGCTGAATCGCCTGACGCTGGAGCTTGCTCCCGTGGCGTTACTGGTGATTTTTTTCTACTCTTACGCAAAACGGTTCACGCACTGGTCGCACCTGGTGCTGGGGCTGGCGCTTGGCATCGCACCTTCGGCAGCGTGGATTGCGGTGCGTGGCTCGCTCGATCCGCGCATCGTGGTATTGACTGGCGCAGTGTTGTTCTGGGTGGGCGGGTTCGACGTTCTCTATGCATGTCAGGACTACGAGCATGACATCCAGGCGGGGTTGCACAGCATTCCCCAGGCGTTTGGGTTGAATGCCGCTTTTTGGATTGCGCGGATCATGCACCTGACGATGCTGGCGCTGTTGGTGGGATTGATTGCCTTGTTCCATCTGGGCTGGATCACCTGGGTAGGCGTGATCGCCGTGGCTGCGATGTTGATCTATGAGCACCGGCTGGTGTCTCCGAGCGACCTGAGCCGGATGAATGCGGCCTTTTTTACCATGAACGGAATCATTTCCTTTGTTTTTTTTCTGGCGGTTGCGGTGGATCTGATGCATCGCGCGTACTGAGCTCGAACGGCATCGTTTCCGGCGAAAATGCCCTCAGAGAATTTCTCTCTGAGGGCATTTCCTGGCAGCACATGGACCGGAATCCTGAGTCCACTCTCAATTCTTCGCAGGCCAAATCGCTAGTGTCCTGAGTCTGAAGTTCATTCAACAATTCGATTCATGGAAGTGATTCGAACAGCAGCACTCAGGGGCTAAAGCCCATCTGTTTTGCGACATTTACGGCACGACTGAAGTCGTGCCCTGATACAAGGCCGAAATCGTTACGACTGAAGTCGTGCCCTGATACAAGGCCAAAAATCATTACGACTGAGCTGTGCCCAGATACAAGGCCGAGAATCATTTCTTTAACGAATTTAGATGACACTAGGCGGTGCGATTCTTGGCTTCATTCATACGATGCTGTTCCTTGATGGCATCGATCTTTTCGTTGACCCGGTTTTTGGTATTTTCCACATTGTGCGAGATGTTCTCGCGCGTCGCGTCGGCACTTTGCTTGGCGTTCTGGTTGGCTGCATCTTTCACGTTGCCCCAGGTTTCCTTGGCCGCGCCCTTTACCTGGTCAGCCACGCCGCGATTGGCCAGATTGTCATTGCCTACCGCTTCGCCGACCTTCTGCTTGATCTTGCCGGCGACCTGATCGGTTTTTCCTTCAACTTGATCCTTATTCATAGGGGGACTTCTCCTTTGGGATTTCGCGCATCCGTTCCCGAGCTGATGGAACCGATCGACGAAATGGTTGAAGTGGAGATCCTTGCCATTTCCGCAAGATGCTCCACTTATGCGATGAGTGAATTAAACTATGGTGCGTCTTCCGCCGATGACTGCGAAGATAAGAACGACCAATGCAATCACAAGAAGAATATGGATATACGCGCCGAGTACGTGGAAGCCGATGAATCCGAGCAGCCACAAGATCAGAAGAATTACAAAGACGGTCCACAACATTCGTTTGTCTCCTTACGAAGCCAAGTACCTGTGATAAGTTGCGCGTAAGGCGGAGGAAGGTTGCCGCCGGCATTGAATTAATTTCTTGTTTGCATGTTTGGAGGAAGTTGCATGGAAGTTGCAATCCAGGGAGAGCTGGGCTCTTTCAGTCATGAAGCTGCGCTCACGCTGGTACCGGGCGTTATTGTGGTTCCATGTGCCGCGGCTGGGGCGGTACTGGAAGCGCTGGGTAGCGGTCGCGTTGATGCCGCGGTCATTCCTGTCGAGAACAGCCTGGCGGGTTCGGTGATGGATTTCTACGATCTTTTCTTCGAGCACGAGTTTGTGGTCGAGCGGGAACTAGAGATGCGAATCCGCCACAACCTGATTGCCGCACCCGGTGTGACCGTCGAATCTGTGCGGCAGGTGTTGTCTCATCCCGTGGCGCTGGCACAGTGCAAACGATTTTTTGCCGCGCATCCGCAATTCGAGGCGATCGGTTTTTACGATACGGCGGGCAGCGTTCGCCACATCATGCAGTCGAAACAAAATGACGTGGCAGCGATTGCCAGCAGGCAGGCGGCCAGGCACTACGGCGGCAACATTCTGCAGGAAGGGATTGAAGATCGAGAAGAGAGTTACACTCGCTTCTGGCTCATTCGCAGGC
>JAJZIF010000148.1 GCA_021810735.1 Acidobacteriota bacterium | reverse complement strand
AAGGGACATCCATGACCTGTTCGTAGCGGGTGTTCTGAAGTTCGAATCGTTCGGCACGGGCATCTGAAATCCTCTTGAGCGGCCCGAAGGCAAAGCGCCGGAGGAACAGGTCTGTAGGGGTGGGCAGAAGCTTGCAGAGGTATTGCAGGCTGCCATCGGGATAGACAATCTTTGGCATAAGCTGTCCGATTGTGGAATTCGCATCCATAAAACGGATCATCTTCTCGATCTCTTCGGGACCGAAATAGATATCAGGATTCAAGACGAAGTGATATTTTGATTTATCTATAATCCTGCGAAGGACAATATTATGTCCGGCTCCATAGCCCCTGTTTGTGTCTGCGCGAATGTAAGTGATTCCGGGGAGGTGGAAGCATGGAAGATCGACGGGGCTGGGGGAGTTGTCAACGAGGAATGTTTCGATTGCCATCGTCGATTTCTGGATGCAGTCGATCAGGCACATCAGCTGTGATTCCGGAGTGCGATACAGAACGATGGATGCGGTAATTTCAGTCACAGCAGCGGCCCTGAAAAGCCTTCAGGCTTCGGTCGGCCTGTCTTTGTTGGAGGGTTCGGACTTTCATTGTTGGGGTGGCCATCCGGATTCAGATGCGGCGGGGGGGTAATTTGCTTGCTGCATAGGTGATGAAGGAAGCTTGGCTCATTATAATCAATTAGAATACGACCTTAACCTCCTGCCGGATCTTCCATGCCCTCTCTTTTCCGGGCATGCTGCTGAGCGTGTGGCTCGATTCGCCGTGTATGGCGCGAGTGAGGGCAGCCGAGGCTGTTGCGGAGGATAGCTCCTCTTTCAGGCTGGTATGCTGCCTTCGTAGGCGTGTTTGTCAGGCGGCGGTTTTATCGCCTTTCCTAATTCAGTTGCAGAGTGAGAGCGCTGGCGGAATGCATTTGAATGACACAATCGTGGTAACCGGCGGGGCTGGGTTTATCGGCTCCAATTTTGTGCTGGACTGGCTGGAGAGCGCAGGCACGCCGGTGGTGAATCTCGACCTGCTGACGTATGCCGGGAATCCGGCAAACCTGGCTGCGTTGAAGGCTGACCGGCGGCATGTGCTGGTGCGCGGAGACATTTGCGACGCGGAGCAGGTGGCTTCGCTGCTGCGGGAACATCGGCCCAAAGCGATTGTGCATTTTGCCGCGGAGAGCCATGTGGACCGGTCAATCGTTGGGCCGGAGGCATTTCTTCGCACGAACATTCATGGCACGTTCACGCTGCTGGATCAGGCGAAGACTTACTGGCGGTCGCTGGACGATGAGGGACAAAGGGCTTTCCGGTTTCTGCACGTTTCGACGGACGAGGTTTATGGGACGCTTGGGCCGGAGGATGCGGCATTTTGTGAGACGACGCCGTATGCGCCGAACAGTCCGTATGCGGCTTCAAAGGCAGGGTCGGATCACCTGGTGCGAGCCTATCACCACACTTTTGGGCTGCCGGTGCTGACGACGAACTGCTCGAACAACTACGGGCCGTTTCAGTTTCCTGAGAAGCTGATTCCGCTGATGATTTTGAATGCGCTCGAAGGCAAGCCGCTGCCGGTGTACGGCGATGGGGCGAATGTGCGCGACTGGCTGTACGTGAAGGACCACTGTTCGGCGATTCGGGCGGTGCTGGAGCGCGGGCAGGTAGGGGAGACGTACAACATTGGCGGCAACAGTGAGCGGAAGAATCTGGACGTGGTGGGGACAATCTGCGACCTGGTAGACGAGATGCGGCCGGATGCGGGGATAGGTTCGCGGCGGAAGCTGATCACCTTTGTGAAGGACCGGCCGGGGCATGACCGGCGCTATGCCATTGACGCATCCAAGATTGCACGCGAGCTGGGTTGGAAGCCGGCGGAGAATTTCGAAGACGGATTGCGCCATACGGTGCGCTGGTACCTGGAGAATCTGGACTGGGTGGAAGGCGTGCGGACGGGTGCGTATATGAACTGGATCGAACAGAATTACGCGGAGCGTCTGACGCAATGAAGGGAATTATTCTGGCAGGCGGTTCGGGGACACGGTTATATCCGGTGACCCAGGTGGTTTCGAAGCAACTGTTGCCGGTGTATGACAAGCCGCTGGTCTATTACCCGCTGAGCACTCTGATGCTGGCGGGGCTCAGGGATATCCTGGTGATCTCGACGCCGCAGGATACGGCGCGTTTTGCGGACCTGCTTGGCGATGGGCATGGCTGGGGGATCCACATTTCCTATGCCGTGCAGCCGAGCCCGGACGGGCTGGCGCAGGCGTTCCTGATTGGGCGCGAGTTCATCGGCAACGATACGTGTTCGCTGGTGCTGGGCGACAACATCTACTACGGGCAGTCGTTCTCAAAGCAATTGCAGGAAGCGGCGCAATTGAAGGAGGGCGCGACGGTGTTTGCTTATCCGGTGCATGATCCGGAGCGGTACGGCGTGGTGGAGTTTGACCGCAACGGCAAGGCGATCAGCCTGGAAGAGAAGCCGAAGGCGCCGAAGTCGCGGTACGCGGTGACGGGGCTCTACTTTTACGATAACCAGGTGGTGGACATCGCCGGTGCGCTGAAGCCTTCACCGCGCGGCGAGCTGGAAATCACGGATTTGAACCGCGTTTACCTGGAAGCCGGGAAGCTGAATGTGCAGATCATGAGCCGGGGCATGGCGTGGCTGGACACGGGGACGCATGACTCGTTGTTTGAGGCGGGATTGTTCATCCAGACGGTGGAGCGCAGGCAAGGGTTGAAGATCGCCTGTCCGGAAGAGATTGCGTACCGGCTGGGTTACATTTCAGCCGAACAACTGGAGGCGCTGGCGCAGCCGATTCGCAAGAGCGGATACGGGGAGTATCTGTTGGGACTGTTGCGCGAGCCATATCTTTCGCCGGAGGGCAACCAGTGAAAGTAGAAGAGACTGCGCTGCCGGGGGTCCTGGTGCTGACTCCGGCGGTGTACCGGGATAACCGCGGCGCGTTCCTGGAGACGTGGAACCTGCGCCGGATGGAAGAGGCCGGATTGCCCACGACCTGGGTGCAGGACAACTTTTCGATTTCAAAGAAGAACGTGCTGCGCGGGATTCACTACCAGATCATTCAGCCGCAGGGAAAGCTCGTGCGCGTGGCCTACGGCGCGGTGCTGGACGTGGCCGTGGATCTGCGGCGGAGCTCGTCTCACTTTGGCAAGCATGTCGCGGTGGAGTTGTCGGAGGAGAACGGCAGGATGCTGTGGATTCCGCCGGGCTTTGGGCATGCGTTTCTGGCGCTGACGGAGACGGTTGGCTTCTCGTACAAGGTGACGGACTACTATTCAGCCGCCGGCGAGCGGACGATTTTGTGGGATGATCCGGAGCTGGCAATCGCGTGGCCGGTGGATGCCGCGAGCGTGATTGTGTCTGAGAAAGACGCCCAGGGCACGAAATTTCGTGAAGCCGAGGTGTACGCGTGAGCGGTGTTCCGCGTGTGCTGATTGTGGGCGCAACGGGGCAGGTGGGTACAGAGCTGCATCGCAGCTTCGCGGGCTTTGGGGAACTGGTTGCCGTAGACCGGAAAACGGTTGACGTTGCGGCAGCGGATCAGGTGCGGGATGTGGTGCGGCGGACGGAGCCGGACGTGATTCTGAATGCGGCGGCGTATACGGCAGTGGACCGCGCCGAGTCGGAGCCGGAGCTGGCGAAGGCGATCAATGCGGAGGCTCCGCGGGTGCTGGCCGAAGAGGCGCGGCGGCGAGATGCGCTGCTGGTGCACTATTCGACGGACTATGTCTTCGATGGAACGAAGATGGGGCCGTGGGTGGAAGAGGATCGGACGAATCCACTCAGTGTGTATGGGGCGAGCAAATTGGCCGGTGAGCAGGCGATTCGCGAAGTGGGCGGCAAGCATCTGATTTTCCGCACGAGCTGGGTCTATGGGCCGCATGGGAGGAATTTTCTGCTGACGATGCTGCGGCTGGGCCGCGAGCGCGAAGAGCTGCGCGTGGTGGACGATCAACATGGCGCGCCGACGAGTTCAATCGCGATTGCCGATGCGACGCGCGCAGTTGTGGAAAAAGCCCACGCCGGAGAACTGGGTGTGCCTGAAAATTGGACGGGGATATATCACATGACCAATGCCGGCGCGACGACTTGGTGCGGGTTTGCGCGGGCGATTTTTGAGCGCGGGGCGGATTTGCTGGACGGGCGCAAGCCACGGGTGGAGGCGATTGCGACGGTGGATTATCCTGCGCCGGCAAAGCGGCCTGGGAACTCCGTGCTTTCGAACCGTGCACTGGAAGCAAAGTTTGGCGTCCGGTTGGCCAAGTGGGAAGATGCGCTGGAGGAAGTTCTGGTGCGATTGCGGCGGGCAGCATCCGCGGCGGCCGGCTCCGGCCGCTGAATCTGCGCTGAAATGCGCTCGCGCGGCTTCGGGCATTATCTAACTCACTGTTGAAACATGAGTTAATACGGGTCACGAGATCGGAATGGGGCGGCATTCTTCCGGTTTACGAGGGCCTTCCTGCTCGATCAACCAGGTTCGCGGTACCGCCGTTGGCGGCAGAAACGCAGCCGATGGAGGGTTTTGGCAGGCTGAAAATGCCGGAGCGAGTGCGTCCGCAGTGCAGAAACTTGGACGGATCGTGACGGATTTCGTTACAAATCGTTTAAGAGTAAAGCGGAAATTTTCCTGCTGCTTTGTTGGCTCTACTTTATGTGCGATGCTTGGAAGGGCGTGTTTTTTTGTGCCTTAGAATCCTGAAAACGCATTTGCGGAGACGAAATAACAGATGAAAGTTCTGGTAATCGGAGGCGACGGGTACTGTGGATGGGCGACTGCCCTCTACCTGTCGGAGCGAGGCCACGACGTGGCCATTGTGGACAGCCTGGTGCGCCGTCACTGGGACTTGACGCTGGGCGTGGACACGCTGACGCCGATCGCGTCGATTCAGCATCGTGTGAAGCATTGGAATGAGAAGACCGGCCGCAAGATGGAGCTGTTTGTCGGCTGCATTACCGATTACCCGTTCGTTCGCGATGTACTGACGAAGTTTGAGCCGGAGGCGATTGTTCACTTTGGCGAGCAGCGCTCGGCGCCCTTCTCGATGATCGACCGCGACCACGCGGTGATGACCCAGCGGGACAATGTGACCGGCACGCTGAACCTGCTGTTTGCCATGCACGATCTTTGCCCGGATACGCACCTGGTGAAGCTGGGCACGATGGGCGAGTACGGCCAGCCGAATATTGATATTGAGGAAGGCTACATCACGATCAAACACAACGGCCGCGAGGATCGTCTGCCGTATCCGATGCAGCCCGGCTCGTTCTACCACCTGAGCAAGGTGCATGATACCCACAACATTCGCTTTGCCTGCAAGATCTGGGGGCTGCGCGCGACCGATCTGAACCAGGGGGTGGTGTACGGCGTTCTGACCGATGAGACAGCCAACGACGACATGCTGGTGAACCGCCTTGACTACGACCACGTTTTCGGCACGGCGCTGAACCGCTTCTGCATCCAGGCTGCAGTGGGGCATCCGCTGACGGTGTACGGCACGGGCGGGCAGACGCGCGGCTACCTGGACATCCGCGACACGGTGCGCTGCATTGAGATTGCGTGCAACAATCCGGCGGAAAAGGGCGAGCTGCGGGTCTTCAACCAGTTCACCGAGCAATTCGGCGTGATGCAGCTGGCTGAGATGGTGCAGAAGGCGGGCGAGGAAGCTGGACTGAAGGTGGAGATTCGCCCCATTGAGAATCCGCGCGTGGAAAAGGAATCGCACTACTACAACGCCAAGAACACGGCGCTGCAGGACCTGGGCCTGGTGCCGCACAAGCTGTCGGATTCACTTTTGAGCTCGCTTCTGAGCTTTGCGATCCGGTATAAGGATCGGGTGGATCGCGACCAGATCCTGCCCAAGGTCACCTGGAGGTGAGTCTTTGAGAGAAAGGGAATCCGCCGCTCAGAGCGTGGAGTCGGGAATGGCGAAGCCGTTACGCATCGCCATCCTGACGGAAACCTTTCTGCCGAAGATCGACGGAATCGTGACGCGGTTGTGCCATACCATCCGGCATCTGCGGGAATTCGGTCACGAGGTGATGATCATCGCGCCGAAGGGCGTTACGGACTTTGAGGGGACGCCGGTGACGGGCGTGCCAGGATTCCCTTTTCCTCTTTATCCCGACCTGAAACTCGCGATTCCGCGGTCTTACGTGGGGGCGGCGCTGAACGAGTTCCGGCCGGACGTGATTCATGCGATCAATCCAGCGGTGCTGGCTGTGTCGGCGTTCTTTTACTCGGTGCGCTATCGGAAGCCGTTGGTGGTTTCCTACCACACGCACCTTCCCAAATATCTGAAGTACTACAAGCTGGGCCAGCTGGAACCGCTGATGTGGTGGGGGATGCGGCGCGGGTACAACCGCGCGGACCTGACGCTGGCGACTTCGAGCGTGATGCAGGGCGAGCTGGAGGAGCATGGCATCCAGCGCGTGCAGCTTTGGCGGCGCGGCGTGGATACGCAGACTTTCCACCCGAGCCGGGCGAGCCGCGAGATGCGCGAGCGGCTGACGCAGGGGCATCCCGAAGAAAAGTTGCTGGTCTACATCGGACGGCTTTCGGCAGAGAAGGAAATTGAGCGCTGCAAGGATGTGCTGGAGGCGACTCCGGGACTGCGGCTGGCGCTGGTGGGCGACGGGCCGCACCGCGAGAAGCTGGAACAGTATTTTGCGGGGACGCCGACGTATTTTGCGGGATTCATGCGCGGCGAGGATCTGGCTTCGGCCTTTGCTTCCGGCGATGTGTTCCTTCTGCCCTCGCGCACGGAAACGCTGGGACTGGTGCTGCTGGAGGCGATGGCGGCCGGATGCCCGGTGGTGACGCCGAATGCGGGCGGCACGGCGGACATTGTGCAGGACGGTGTGACGGGCCACCTTTACGATCCAGCGGATGAGATGGGCCATGTGAAGGCCGTGCAGCAGTTGCTGGCCGATCCTGAGCATCATGCGCAGATGCGAGTGAATGCGCGCAGGGATGCCGAGGAGTGGGGATGGTCCGCGGCGACGCGGCAACTGGAGGACTACTACCGGCGCGTGCTGCTGCGCGAAGAGCGGCTGGCGATCGAGATCAGGGAAGCGGCGGCCATGGGCGAAACGCCCGAGGCGATCTGCACGCGGCTGGAGATTTCCGGTGCGACCTACCGGCGGCATGCGGCGGAAACCGCGCGCGGCGGCAAGCGGAAAGCAGAGCCGGCGGTGGGCTAGTCCGCTGGCGAGGCCCACTCCAGCCCAAAAACGGGCTGGAATGGAGCAACATCACTGTGATTCTAAAGAGAAAAACCCACTCAGCGAGGACTGAGTGGGTTTTTGATTTTGCGGTCGACTTTAGCTGATTTTTAGCAGGCGCATGGCGGCCTTGCGGAAGGCGACGGTCGCGGCTCCGGGTTTCTTGCCGCTGGAGCCGCTGAAGAGCGATTGCAAGACGCGTACAGGCGCGGGGATGGTGGACTGGCCGGTGCTTTCGTCCGGCGGGAAAAGCTGGACGAGCGCCTGGCTGGGGTTCTCGCGGAGCTGGTCGACCCAGGCAATGCGGTGCACGCAGAAGACGGTGCAGTAGGGCGCGCAGGACTTGGGTTTTTTGGCTTCGCGGACGCAGTCCTCAATGGTGTACTGCTCAAGTGGAATGGCGGGATAGCCGCGCTGCGCCATGCAATAGTGGACGAGACCGAACTCGCAGATGTAGAGATGGCGTCCGCCGGCGGGGCAATGCCAGTCATTTGGCTTGCCGGCGAGCAGATTCTTACGCCATGGGTTGTGGCGCGCAAAGGAGAAGGCGGATCGCGTCTTGTCTTCCACTTCCTTGAGGACGCGGCGGCTCTCCTCGTCGATGGGCTTGATTTTGCCGGTTTCGTCGTGGACGATGCCGGCGGTGCTGAGATGGCCGAGCTCCTTGGCGCGCTTCTGGATGGTGAGCACGTCAGAGGGCTTGCTGGTGCCGGCGCCGACGACCGAGTGAATGTGGACGGGGAACTCGGCGTACTCGGCCAGCCAGCGAAGGCGGAGGTCGAGGATGCGCAGGCTCTTCTTCGAGACGCTGTCGGGCTCGATATTGTCAATGCTGATCTGCATGCGGTCGAGGCCGGCGCGATTGAGGCTCTTGATGCGATCGATGGAGAGCAGGTAGCCGTTGGTGATCATGACGCAGATCATCTTGTAGCTGCGAATGCGCGCGATCACTTTTTCCAGTTCGGGGTGCAGGAGGGTTTCGCCGCCGGTGATGGTGATG
>JAJZIF010000147.1 GCA_021810735.1 Acidobacteriota bacterium | reverse complement strand
CGAGCCGGGAACTCGATTCGGCCGCTCACTTCCCGCCGATCCTCGTGCGACATCGCTGCTGCTGGCCTGGTAACGCGGAGAGAGCGGCACGCCGGTGGCAAAGTCGAACGTCCCGGAAATGGAGAGGTTGCTCAGTGCATGTCCCCACCACGAATCGCCGGTGAAATAGCGTATATTTGGACCGAAGGGCAGCTCATAGAGCCATTGGCCCGTTACTTGATGGCGAATGTCGAACGAAGAATTCCCCTCTTCCGCCAGAATGTCCTGCTGATTCTGCGCGACGACCGCGGTGGACTGGCCGATGGAAGAAGCATCGTCGATCGCATGAGAATAGGTGTACGTCGCGCCCATGGAAATGCCATGCTGCAACCGCTTATTGGCGCGCAGCACGAGAGCGTTGTAAGTGGAGAATGCAATCGAATCTTCATAATTGAAGGAGGGAAAAGCTGTGTTCAGCAAACCAGTCAATTGCCGGTTCGGCGCATCGACAAGATCCAGGTGAGTGCCTTTCGCACCGTTATAGTCGACATTCAACACGATGTTCAGTGGCAGCGTATCCTGCACATCGAAATTCCAAACCTGCACATAGCCGAGCAGGTAATTCTTATTGAATGCGAAGTTATTCGTAATGCCGCTGGAAGATGTTCCGCTTGTCAAGGCCGTCCCCAGAGTGAGGGAGGGCACGGACTGTGCCGGCACGATATTCGTGATGGTATTGGCAAACGGCGGCTGGTAGGAAAGGTCCTGCACGACCGCCGCATATTGGCCGGTGTTGTAGTTGATGCCGTATCCGCCGCGTACGACAACCTGCTTAACTGCCCGCCAGGCAAAGCCAATGCGCGGCGCGAAATCTTTGCGGTCTGGATTGATGACGCTGGCCGGATATTTTCCGTTGATGGTCGATGTGGTATTCGGAAACACGACCTGGAGTTGCGTCAAGTCGGGCGTGAACGCGAGATTGGTCAAACGATCATGCTGTTCCGTGTACGGCGCGAAGTATTCATAGCGCAGACCGTAGTTCAGCGTCAGGTTGCCTCGGACGTGCCAGTCGTCTTGCAGAAAGAGATCGAATACGTCGCCGTCGTAATAAAACTTCCCGACGCCTTGCTGCAGCGCTGCTTCCTGTGGCAGTCCCAGTAAAAAGTCTGCGAAGTCCGCACCAGACGCATGTTGTGTGCCAGCGCCGGTACTGCCAGGCCGACTGGTTGCAAAGCCGGTGAAGTAGAAACTGCCAGTCACATCGGTGCCGCCCTGCACATCCAGGCGAATGCGTCGATAATCTCCACCGAAGCGAACGTTGTGCGTGTGTCCGGTCCAGGAGGCTGTGTCCTGAAAGGCAATGCTTTGATTCAGCGTGAATTTTGGAGCCTGTTCACTGACGCCCTGAAATTGAGAGAAAACGATGTTCGGCACACCGTAATTGAATGGGTCCGCGCCAAGTCCCTGAATCCCGGCCTGCGATGCGACGTCAGTTTTGTTGGTAAAAAAATTACCGATCTGCGCATTGCTTCGGTTAAAGTTCAGCGTGGCATTGTTTGTCCACCGGTGATATCCGATCACGTAGCCAAGATTCAAAGAATACTGATAGGTTTGGCTGGCGCCTCCCAGCTGCGGGAAGACGTTGAGAAGATCCGAAGCCGCGTGGCTGAAGTTGAAGTTTGCGTTCACATTCTGGGTGAGGCCATGACTGGTATCCCCCATGAAGGTTCGGATAAGCGCGGGCAGCGCCCCTCCCCCTCCCGCGGAACCGAAGTTGTGAACGAAGCGCGCGCCAATCCGGGTCTGGTTGGTCTGCGCTGTGGTCAAGTACTGGAAATTTTGCAGGCCAGGTTGGTTGGGCACAGGGATGTATTGCAGCAGTGCCTTCGCCTGAGGATTGATGTTGGGAACAATGTTCCCGGGAAACTGCTGGCCGGTGGCCGGGTTATAGATCGGCACGAGGGTGGCGCCCGATCCCGTGTAGTTGGAAAAATCTCCGCTGCGCTCGGCGAGGGTGGGAACCATGGCGTATTGATTGAACGGCGTCGAATTGCGTGTAAGGATTGCGGTAAGAAAGACAAAGTTGCTGGTGCTGGGCTTGAGGAGATGGGGAATTTGCGGCGGCCCGATAAAGACGATGCCAGCGGTATTGTCGTTGTACGGCGGCTGCACGATCGGCGCTCCCGTCACAGAGAACGGAACGGCATCGAGCGCGGAATTCTCGCCCTGATAGAAGATGCTTCCGTGTGGCTGCGTGGGATTGAAGCGGCGAAAAAATCCGGCCATGCCACTGCCGCCGCCTCCGCGACCGCCGCGAAAACCTCCGCCTCGACCGCCCTGGCCCGGAGAGCGTGACAAATCGTTCTGAGGCCGCATATCCTGCAAACGCTGTTGCAGTTGGGACTGGTCGATCTCGGCGAAGGGGTTCACAGTCCCTGTCTGTCCTTGAATTGCAACAGACTCTGTTGCAATATCCGAACTTTGCGCGGCACCGGTAAGGCTGACTCCGCTCTGGCCGTTGTCCAGCGTCGCAGATTCAGCGCCACCCAGTTCCGCAAGAGTGCCGAGAGCACGCATCGCCGCGGCATTGGGAACACCTCCAGCGCGACCGAGATCGCTTTGCCGCGAACGCGAAGCCAACTCCATCGTGTAATCCAGGGTTTGCTGCCGGTTCGCTGCATTCAGAAGCACTTCTTTCGTTTCTGCCGCAAATGCGGAGAGTTCTACACGAACAATGTAGCGCCCATACTTTGGGATTCGCATGGCGTAGATGCCGCGGGCATCCGTCACCGTGGTGTAGCGCTTGCCAGTCAAGGTATGGATGGCCGTGATGGTGACCCCGGGCAGCGGTGTAGCGCCGGACTTCACCTGGCCGCGGAGGATGCCGTCCGCTGCACTCTGCGCGGGCGAAGCTGTCGGATGGGCTGATTGCGCGGACGTAGTTGAAGAGTCCATTGGAGGCGCGGGGGTTGATTTTTGCTGGAGAGCGGCGTGGAAAGAAATCTGGGCGCGGACTGGCCTGGCCTCCGCTGCGACAGGGAGGAGTGGCAGCAGAAGAACCGCAATCGATAGCTTGCCGAATGGATAGCTCAACATCGCCGCGCCGCACCTCATCAATATGTTTCCGTTCCGGACTCCAGGTCACGTCGCTCGCTTTTCTACGTTGTGCCGTTTATGGCTGGTCCGGCGCCGCATCTCCGCCTCTGCGCCTGCGGGAGGCGGGATCGATCACGGTCAGTTGCGTGGGAACAAATATGTCGTTCTTGATCGCGCCGGTCGCACGGATGGCATCTCCTGCGTGGACATCGAGCAGCGTGACGCTCTGACCGTCTTTGCGGAACGAGGTAGTGTCGTCCGCCTCGATGACTTGAGTCTTATGATCCATGCGGTCCACGGTAATGCGGGTTTCCTCGATTTTGAGTACCTTGCCTGCGATCCATGTCTTGCCGAAGCTGGCGCGCATTTTCGCGACCGTGGCCGCGTCCACGTCGGCGACAAAAATGGCCCGCAGCAGGCGGGCGTTCCCATCGAGCGCTCCGGCGGCCACCAACGTATCCCCGGCGCGAACATCACTCATCTTGATCGGTTGGCGGCTTTTGTAAATACGCGTGTTGTCGCTGGTATGTACGGTGTAGGTTTGTCCTTCGTCGGTCTGAATGATTGCATCGCTGTCGTGAACGGACTTTACCGTACCCCGAACACTGGGCAGATCTGGAAAAGGCTGGGGACCGTCCGCGGGAATCTGCAAGCCGAATATCGTCGAGGCCGATACGGAAAGTATCGCAACGGGGAACAGGCGGCGGAGAGTGACAGTGCAACAGCTTCCTTTGAAGCGCATTGGATTCACCAGTACAGGAAAATCTGAACACATAACGTCGCGGCGCGAGGCACTGTACTTCCCTATGGAGACGGGTTCAGCAAGTGGAAAGACGCAGAGCCCGGGCATAGAATGCGTAGCAGCGTCGCATGAGACGCTCGGCTTCGCGACTGATCATTCACTTGATTAGTCCACTGGACGGCGTCGCTGAAACAGCGGCGCGCCCCAGGTTCCGACCGCGAGCAAGGCTCCAAACAACACGACCGCATCGATGCTCTCTCGGCCTTGCTTCGACCAGTACGCCATGGCATCCAGGTTGAGCCACAGGGCGAACTCATCGAGAGTCAGAGCTGCGCCCATGCCGTAACTCAGGGCCAGCAGTCGGCTGAGAAGGATCGAAAGGGAACTGTCGCCCGTGCCGACTTCCGCCAGTTCCGCATAGCCGGAAGCGAGCAGCAGTAGAATTCCCCAAACCAGGTGATGAATATGTTTGCCCCCCATCTGGACGTAGCCGAACGGTCCCACGTGGTGTGTGATCGAGGCGACCAGCAGCCGGACTCCCAGGAATGTAATGAAGAAACTGACCGAAGCGAGAAAGAGCCGCTGGTGCGGCCGCTCCGGTATTTGTTGATGGATCAACAGGCCCAGCCTGGTCAAGTGAAGTACCAGCAGGACCAGCATCGTCGACACACTGATAAAGATCAGCAGAATCCAAGACCCGGCAATATGCATATGTCTGCATCTTAGCGGGAACATGCAATCGAATGTGCTATCGAAAAAGATTGCGTGCTTTCCGGCTCGGGGGCTATCTAAAGCGGATTGACTGTTGGTGTGTTATTTGTGAAAGGGAGTCATTCTGAACCCTTCGGCTATGCACAGGGCAGGCTCCGCTCAGAATGACTCATCCCATTTTCAACTGCAGCATCTATAAATCGGCTATAGCAATTGCCACGACAAGAGGCGATGTTTTGACCTGGGTAGAGAAATACGGGGCGCCACAGTGCCGTCGAGCCCATTGTGGGGCGGGCAATCGTGACGAGCGAATCGCGTTACGTCACTCAATCATCCCGTCTAACCGCTGGATGGAACCGTGCGCTCCCGCCCCATACAAATGAAGAGAACAGCGATGGGGATTGTGGGCAGATACATCAAATTCCAGTCGATGAAAAACCGCGTAATAGGAGCGACCGGCAGAAAAGCGCGGCATAGTGAGATCGAATGGGACGGGTGTCTCATGGCGCGGTGATGGAAACGGAACTCCCATCATATTGCACTTCCTTGTCCACCTGCGCCGTTGGGCTTGCGCCCGCGCCATGGTTCCCACTCACAAAGACGATACGGAATGTGCGCTGACTCAACATAGTCGGGAACGATCCTTCCCGTGCGCCGATGGTCAAGGTCTTCGATGCCTCGTTCCAATGGATGGGGATGATGGAATGCGCCCCTTTTTCGTAGGCATAGGTGTCTCCCGCATCATCGTACAATTGGAAATCGCCGTCGGCTCCGGGATAGATCCGCAACTCGATGGGAGCAGCCGGATTCTGCCCTGCCCACTCGATCTCCGGCCCCAGGGGCAGGATGGATCCAGCGCGTACATACACGGGAATTCGGTCGAGCGGCGCGGTGACTTCAATCCGCTGTTGTCCATTGGTTTTGTCGCCGGTCCAGAAGTCATACCAGGCCGGCGATGCGGGCAGATACAGCCAGCGGCTGATCGCTCCCTGCTCAGTTACAGGGCTGATGAGCAGATCGGGCCCGAACATGAACTGATCGCCGATATTCCAGACATGCGGATCGGTCCGCCAGTCCATCACCAATGGACGCATGATGGTGGAGTCGTGGGCGGTGACCTGCCATGCCAGTGAGTAAATATAGGGCAAAAGACGGTAGCGCAGCTTGTCATAGCGAATGAGGATTGGTGTGACCGAGCCATACGAGAAAAGCTCGTTCTCATTGTTCGCGCGATGTCCATGCGTGCGGAAGATGGGACAGAATACGCCGAATTCAAACCATCGCGCATACAACTCCTGATACGCGGGGTCGCGAGTGTCGCGCGCCAGGGGAGGTCCATATCCGGCAATGTCGGTCGTCCAGTACGGCATGCCGGAGAGCGCAAAGTTGAGGCCGGCGGGTATCTGTCGCGAGAAGGACAGGAATGTGCTGTACACATCGCCCGACCATGTTACAGCCGCATTCCTCTGCTGGCCTGCAAATGCGGACCGAGTCAGAATGAAGACGCGCTTTTGCTCCGTGGTTTCGCGCCAGTGTTGATACACGTTTCCGGTGTGCATCAGCGGAAAAATATTCGTGTAGCGCGCTCCGTTGCCGATGAATAGTTTTCTGTCTTGCAAAGAGGCGTCGCTCTGGCCGCTATGGGGGTAGGCGACTTCCGGCTCGGAGCTATCGAGCCAGAAGGCATCCCAGCCTTGCGCGAACAATTTGCCGACGAAGTGTTTCCAGTAAAAATCTCCCGCGGCCGGGTTGGTGGCATCGTAGTCTGTCGTGCCTGGAATGGTGAGACCACGGGCCTTCATCTCCTGGAAAGTTTTCGATTGCGGATTGAAGACGGCCCAGACGCTGAGCATGGCATGGACATGCTCGTCATGGAGTTTCTGCAGTGTGGCGGGAACATCGGGGTATGCCTGCGGCCGGAACTCCGGATCTCCCTGCTTCACCCACCAGAACCAGTCCTGCACCATCACATCCAATGGTACGTGTTGACTGCGGTATTCATTGGCGATTTTCAACAGTTCGTCATCGCTTTGATAGCGATCTTTCGACTGAAAGAATCCGTACGCCCATGCACCGAACATCGGAGCATGACCGGTCATCTCTCGATACTGATGGATGATCTGGTCCATCTCCGGACCGTAGAGAAAGTAATAGTCGATCGCATTGGCCGCTTGCGAGGTCAATCGCATTTCCGTTGCAAAACGATTGTCATAATAGGAAACGGCCGCCGAGTTCCAAAAGATTCCATATCCCTGGGTCGATACCAGCAGCGGGATATCGACGTCTGTATTCGCCTGCGCCAGTTCAACGACGGTACCGCGATAATTGAACACACCGTTTTGGTGCTGACCCAGTCCGTACAGTCCTTCCCGTACCGCCGGATAGAAGCGGTCTTCCACGGCATACATCAGTTCGCCGTTGCGCATCACCGTCCGGTAGGTTCGCGGCCTGTCCTCGAATTCCCGGAGTAGCCGGTTTCCCTGCTCATCCTGAAATTCAAGATTGCCGTAGTCGAGCGAAATGAGGACGCGTATTTGTCCCGTATCCAGGGTGGCTGCCAGAGGATTCGACATCCGTACGGGAGGGGATGTTGCCGGTTTTTTGGCAGCGATATGCAGCGTGAACTTGGCGGGCGTACATGGCTGTGCCATCCACGGCTCCTTGGGAGTTCCGGCCGTTACGTTGCCATCGTTCTCTATATTGGGAGCGACGACGACATGCACCGAAGCCGCGCCGCACACTGTGATGCGCATGGTGTCGGTCGGTGTACGCACGACCACCCCCGTGGAAGTCCGGGCGACAAAGATTTTCGCGTGGGCAGCCAGGGCAGCGGAGCAGGGAAGCAGAAATAAGCCCACAAGGACCCATCGGACGGATCGAAGCGTTGGGTGCAGCATGGTGTCCTCCGACGAATAGTTTTCTATTCATGCTGTCGGCGTAGCTCTTTTCAAGAGGCTACTACGAAACAGGGGAATCGTGGGATACGGGAGATCCTCCGGATGTTGAGAACATCTTAAAAGTACGGAAATCTCACCATAATGCCAGCGAAAACCATGTCACCGAAGACTATACAACCCGCGACAGACCAAAGGTGAAAAGAAGTGCGACCAGGGAAATAATCGTTTCGCAAACGGTCCACGTCTTGAACGTCTGCACCACGGTCATATTGAAATATTCCTTGATCAGCCAGAAAGCGCCATCGTTTACATGAGAAAATACGAGCGATCCCGCGCCTGTGGCAATGGCCAGCAATTCCGGCTGGACTCCATGGACATGCAGCGCGAAGGGCGCAATAATTCCCGCCGCAGTGGTCATCGCCACGGTCGCCGATCCGGTGGCAATGCGGACAGCGGCGGCAACCAGCCACGCCAGCAGAAGAAGTGAAATGTGGGCACGGAGCGCCACATCCACAATGGCCATGGCGGTGCCGCTATCCTGCAAAATTCTGCCAAAGCCGCCGCCCGCTCCTATCAACAGGGTGATGGTGGCCGTGGGGGCCAGACACTCATTGGTAAATTTCAGGATGGTGTCCCGGCTGAAGCCTCGCATCTTGCCGAAAGTAATGAAACTGATGAGCACACCGATCAGGAGCGCGATATCGGCGCTACCGATCAATTGAATCAGTTGATTGGCCAGCGTGTTCGGCGCGGCGAATACGTTGGCCCAACTGCCAATCATCATCAAAACGACAGGAAGCAGGACCGTAGCCATGGTCAGGCTGAAGCTG
>JAJZIF010000146.1 GCA_021810735.1 Acidobacteriota bacterium | reverse complement strand
GCACACCACTCAACGCATAACTCCAAACCGCCCAACCCGATCTGCCATCTGCGCGGAGTACAGCCGCTATGTCCTCTCAGATCAACATCCGTCCAGAACGGAAGACGCTATTTTGGACTGCAGTGATCATAAGACGCGGTTCACACAATCGTGCTTTTCATGCGCAGAATGACGAAATCTTCATGCAGTCACGCAGGCAATAATCGCGGTCTGGGGAAAAGGACACGACCTGAACGGGATCATGAGTTGTGATGAACACGGAGGACAGCAGTACTGCAACGGCCTAAGTCCAACTTCCTCCGGGCGCGACTGCGCCGTCAGAGCACCGTCACGCAGCCGGAGCGGCAACGGTCTTTTCCAGCAGCCGGCGTGCAATGGTTACGCGAAATGCTCTCCCACCCAATGACCCGAAAAAAACAAGCCAGCTCAAAAACGGACCGTATGCGAACGTTCCTTGATCGAACTCCTGCATTGCGCGACGCAGGTAAGTGGCATCCCGCTGCAGAACGACTCCCTTCAGACCGCGGTCTTTATGCTGGGCAACATAGTTCACCGTCATCAGAAGGCGAAGCCAGGATGCATGCGCCCCGGCAGCCACAGCATGCGGATACACTGTTTCCAGCACCGTGCGCATCTGCGGCAACAATTCACCCCTGAGATTTAGAAAGTGGGAAGCCTGGCCATCATGGCTGCGCACTACCGTTGTCTTCGCCTGACTCAAGGCCCACGGTGATACGCGTCCCAGCCGGCTCCAAAATTCGAAATCGCCGGCGTAGGGAAGGTCGGGACGAAACCAACCCGCACGTGCCACCGCTTCGCTCCGAACCGACACATTCGAGAGATTGCCCGGGATGCACCCGAACACGGCAAAGTAAATATCTGAGACCTGCGGATCGATTCGCTCGGGTAACACCTCTCGCTCAAAAGCGGATAGCACGGAATTCGCATTGCCGGGATCATGATTGCAGCGCAGGAATGACACGTCGGCCGGAAGCTTCGCCCACTCCTCTGTGAGTCGCTGTAATGCCCCGCCATCGAAGAAATAATCATCCTGACAAAGAATCTGGGTGATCCCGTAACTCACATGCCGAAACAAAAAATTGAGATTCCCAAAGATGCCCAGATTCTTCTCCTGCTGATGCACCTGGATACGTCGGTCCTCAATCGTCGCCAGATATTCGCGCGTACCGTCCTCGGAACCGTCATCGCTGATGATCAATTCCCAGTCTTGACAAGACTGCTGCAGGACAGACTCAACCGCTTGTTTCACATACGGCATCCCGTTATATGTCGGCATCACAATCGAAATTGGCATGAACGCTCCAGCGTGAAGATCACGCGGCGGAAACACGGGGGCATCGAACACACCCGCCCCGCAGGGCTATCCTTCTTCTCGGCTCAAATGGAATCTAGAGCATTTCCACTATTGGTATAGACCGAAGAGAGAATCTCAACGCAGCTTTTCCATTAAGAAAAGCTGCGCTTGGTTGAATTCAGAAAGTTCACAGTAATAGGGGAAATGCTCTAAGCAACAGCAAACGAACTTCCATCGAGAGTATAGGGAATCACTCACGCGATCCAGCCGCCGCCTGCCACTTCATCGCCGTTGTAGAACACGGCCGACTGTCCAGGCGTCACGGCGCGCTGCGGCACATCAAACACAATCTCCACTTCACCTTCGCCCACTGCTCGAATCACCGCCGCCGCCGGCTCATGCCGGTGGCGGATCTTCACCTCGGCTCGAATCTCGCCCTTCAACTCAGGAATCGTAATCCAGTTCAGCTCCCGTGCGCGAAAGGTCGTCGTCGCCAGTTCCTCGCTGCCGCCCACCACCACGCGATTCTCCGCCGGATCAATCTGCAGCACATACAGCGGGTTCGTCGAGTTCACGCCCAGCCCCTTGCGCTGGCCCACGGTAAAGTTGTGGATCCCCTCATGCCGGCCCAGCACTTCGCCGCTCGCCGTCACCATTTCGCCCGCCGTATCGGGCATCTCCTCGCCCTGCTCGTCCAGGTACGCGTCAATAAACTGCTTGTAATCCCCGCCGGGAATAAAGCAGATCTCCTGCGAATCCGGCTTCGCGGCCAGCGCCAGCCCCTGCTTTGCGGCAATCTCCCGCACCTCGGGCTTCGTATATCCGCCGAGCGGGAACAGCGTCCGCGAAAGCTGCTCCTGCGTCAGCCCAAACAGGAAGTACGTCTGGTCCTTCGACCGGTCGGCGGGCCGCTTCAGAATCCACCGGCCACGCGCCGGATCATACTCATTCCGCGCATAGTGCCCCGTCGCAATGCGATCGGCCCCAAACTGCCGCGCCCTCAGCAGCAGTTGGTCAAATTTCAGATGGTTGTTGCACAGCGAGCACGGAATCGGCGTCCGCCCCGCCAGGTACTCCCGCACAAACGGCCGCACCACGTCCGACTCAAACCGCTCCTGCTCATTCACCAGGTAGTACGGGATCCCGATCGCCTCGGCCACTCGCCGCGCGTCATAGACATCGTCAATCGAGCAGCATCGCCCCTGCACCTGCTCCGGCATGCCTTCACGCCCGGCGAGACGGCGCTGGTTCCATAGCTGCAGCGTCAGGCCGATCAGCTCATAGCCCTCTGCCCGCAGCATGGCTGCTACGGTCGAGGAATCCACCCCGCCCGACATGGCCACTGCGACGATGTTATTGAATGTCACTTGTATCAGTATGCGTGGAAGCTGTCAGAAGTTGCGTATTTTGGAGTTTACGGCTCGAATTTACCCCAGCGTCCCCGCGTTCACCGGCGAAAGCTCCCTCAGCCGCTCCACCGCTGCCGGGACAATCTCCAGCGCTGCATCCACATCTTCATCCGTATTCAGCTTGCTCAGGCTGAAGCGAATGCTCGCGCGCGCATGCTTCGGCGTAACTCCCATCGCCAGAAGCACATGCGAAGGATCGGTCGCGCCGGACATGCATGCCGAACCGCCCGACGTAGCCAGCCCTCGCAGGTCCAGCGCAATCACCAGCGCCTCGCCTTCCAGGTGGTCAAAGTAGATGCTGCTCGTGTTCGCCGTCCGCGGCACGGCCCCACTGTGCACGCCTGCTCCCGGAACCGCGGCCACGATCCCCTGCTCCAGCCGGTCGCGCAGCGCAGCCAGCCGCTCCACCCCGCCGGAATGCAGATTCTCCAGTGCAATCTCTGCCGCCTTGCCCAGTCCGACAATCCCCGGAACATTCTCCGTTCCGGCCCGGCGCTGCCGCTCATGCGATCCGCCGAAGATCATTGGCTCCAACTGCAGCCCCTTGCGGATGTACAGAACTCCCGTCCCCTGTGGCGCATGCATCTTGTGCCCGGAAATACTCAGCAAATCCACGCCCAGCGTCTCTACGTCCAGCGGCAGCTTGCCCGCCGCCTGCACCGCATCAGTATGAAAGCGAACCCCCGCCTCGCGCGCAATCTTCCCAATCTCCGCAACCGGCTGAATCGCGCCCGTCTCGTTGTTCGCGTACATCACGCTGATCAGCTTCGTATTCGGCTGGATAGCCCGCCCCACATCCTGCGGATCCACCAGACCCTCCGTCGAAACCGGCAGAAACGTCACTTCCACACCGCGCTCACGCAGCCGCTCGGCTACGTGCAGCACCGCGTGATGCTCAATGGAACTCGTAATCAGATGGTCGCCCGGCCGCACCATCCCAAACAGCGCGGCGTTGTCGCTCTCCGTCCCGCCCGAAGTAAACACAATCTCCGCAGGACGGCACCCCAGCAGCTTCGCCACATGCGCCCGCGCCTGCTCTACCGCCGCCCGCGCTCGCTGCCCCGGCTGGTGAATCGACGATGCATTCCCAAAGCTCTCCAGAAACCACGGACGCATCGCCTCCAGCACCTCCGGCAGCACCGGGGTGGTGGCATTCGCGTCCATGTATATCCGTCGCATGTCTTGTCTCTATTGTAGATTCACGCCGCTTCTTGGAGAAACTGCCCGTCGCGCGTTCCAAACGCAAAAGGCGCCCCGCCCGGGACGCCCTCTGCCCTTCATCACTGCGCCTAACGCTGTGCCATCGGGACGTATTTCGTTGGATACACCGGTCCGATATACTCCGCGCGCGGGCGAATCAGCCGGTTGTCGTCCAGTTGCTCGATCACGTGCGCCGTCCAGCCCGCAATGCGGCTCACCGCAAAAATCGGCGTGAACAGGTCAATGTCGATCCCCAGCGTCGTGTACGTCGAAGCCGAGTAGAAGTCCACATTCGCGTTGAGCTTCTTCTCCTCGTTGATGAACAGCTCGATCTTGCGCGACATCTCAAACCACTTCGCGTTGTTTGCTGACCGTCCAAGATCCTCGGACATGCGGCGCAGGTGCGTCGCGCGCGGATCCTCCGTGTGGTACACGCGGTGTCCGAAGCCGGAAACCTTCTTCTTTTCAGCCAGCATCTTGCGCACGTGCTCCACCGGATCCTCGCCGCTCTTGTCGATGGCAAACAGCATGCGCATCACGTTCTCATTCGCTCCGCCGTGCAGCGGTCCCTTCAGCGCGCCAATCGCCCCGGTAATCGCCGAGTGCACATCTGAGAGCGTCGCCGCAATCACGCGTGCCGCAAACGTGGAAGCATTCAGCTCATGGTCCGCATGCAGAATCAGCGCAATGTCAAACGCCTTGGTCGCCGTCTCGCTCGGTTTCTCGCCGGTCAGCATGTAGATAAAGTTGCCGGCATGCGAAAGCGAAAGATCCGGCTCCACAATCTCCTTGCCCTTGCGGATGCGGTCAAACGCCGCCACGATCATCGCAATCTGCGCCGTCAGGTCAAACGACTTCCGCACATTCGAATCGTGATCGACAGCCTTCTCGTCGGGATCGTAAAAGCTCAGCGCCGAAACCGCCGTGCGCAACGCCTGCATCGGTGTGCCGCTCTTCGGAAAGGAGCGCAGCAGATCGTAAATCTTCGGGTCCATCTTGCGGGCCGCGGCCAGCTTCTGCCGGAAGGCAGCCAGCTCTTCCTTCGAAGGCAGCTTGCCGTGCCACAGCAGGTAGGTGGTCTCCTCAAAGTTTGAGTGGGTAGCGAGATCGTGAATGTCGATACCGCGATACGCCAGCACCCCTGCATCTCCGTCGATCCAGCAAATGCCTGAGTTGGCAGCAACAATTCCTTCCAGTCCTTTACTTGCTACAGCAGTCGACATACGTCTCCTCTACTCCTCTCAAATCTATTTAGACGGGCGCCAGCGGGCGGGGGCTCCCACATTGCTCCCTCTGAATTTCCAATGCCCATCGAACAAAGGCACACGTTATCCTGCTCGCACATCGACGAGTCAAAACAGGCAACTCTTTTTTATAGCCTACGCCGGAAAGCCTTGTCACATATCGCACGGCAGCCCGTGCCATGCAGCGGAAACTCCCGCGCCCCGGCCTCGAAACGGTGCCGCACTGTTCTCAGTGAGTCCGTTCCACCAGGTAACGGGCCACCATCCGCAGCCCTTCGGCCGCTTGCCCATAGGGCTCCAGCGCCGCAAACGCCTCCCGAATCAGCCGGGCCGCGTCGTTCCGCGAGGCCTCGATCCCAAACACCGCCGGCCACGTCGCCTTGTCCGTCGCCAGATCCTTACCCGCAGTCTTGCCCAGGTGCTCAGAATCCTGCGTCACATCCAGGATGTCGTCCACTATCTGGAACGCCAGTCCCGCCTTGCGCCCGAACGTCGTCAGCCGCTCCACATCCTCCGCCGTGGCCCCGGCATAGATGCCGCCCGTCACAATGCTCACTCGGATCAGCGCGCCCGTCTTGGCCCTGTGAATCGCATCCACTGAGTCCGGCGTCGGCTTTGTGCCTTCCCCTTCCAGATCCAGCACCTGCCCGCCAATCATGCCTTCCACCGTGCCCGTCGCCTCGGCAATCAGCCGGACAATTTGCACCGTCGCCGCTGCCGGGCATTTCATCCCCGCCAGCACCTCATAGGCCTGCGTCTGCAGCGCATCCCCGGCCAGGATCGCAATCGCCTCGCCGTACGCCACGTGGCAGGTCGGCTTACCCCGTCGCAAATCGTCGTTATCCAGAGCCGGCAAGTCATCATGAATCAGCGAGTACGTGTGCAGCATCTCGATCGCCGCGCCCAGTTCCTCAATTCCTTCCGGCAGCCCATCCAGGCCCCGCGCCGCGCGAATCGTCCGTGCCGCCTCCATCGCCAGAATCGGCCTCAGGCGCTTGCCTCCGGCAAACACGCTGTGGCGCATCGCCTTGTGAATGGACGACGGTACCACCTCCGCGGCGGGAATCAGCCGTTCCAGTGCGGCATCGGTGATTTCCACCCCATGGCGACGAATTTCGGTAACATCAACGATCGCGGACATTTTCAATCCTTAATCATAAATGAACTCCTGCCCTCATAACGGGGCCAGGCTCACTCCGGATAGTGTCCTGACGTTGCGTTGATTGCATTTTTTTGCTGGAGAGCCCCGCGATGTACCGTCCGAGCCGAGAACTGTTACACTATTGGCACGAGGCCGTGATGAAGACAATAGCGATTCTTATAGGGATTTTTCTCGCGCTGACTCTGTCTTTCCTCCCGCTAATTCTGTCAGGAGAGCGATGGAGAGCAGCGCATCGCAGAGCGCACGCGCGCCGTATCGCGGACGCCAGGATGAATGCCAGGCTTCTGAAACTGAATCTCTGACGCGTTCCTCAAGAATCTCCTCCAGCCTTGCAAAGGTTTCGCCGGAAAGCTTGGCGTGGTGGACAATTGAAGGTTGTAAACCGATCAACGCAAGCCTGAGGCGACTCCTCCACTCCGCTCACGGTTCCAGCCGCAGCGTGTCCTTCGTATCCCGATCCACTTCGGCCCTTCCATACGGCAGCACAATCGACTTGCCCTGATACCAGTACGGAAACTGGTCCCGGTACCACGGGCTGACCGGATCCCCAGACTGCCCCATGAAGATGTTCTCTGTCGCCTTGTCCGGGTGAGCCCAGTCAATCGTGAACCGCTGCGACGGCCCAAAGCTCCGCCCCACCTGCTTCACCGTCGACTTGCTGCCCGACTGCGGCAGCGGTCCCACGCCCGTCCAATCCTTGAACCACGGCAGCATTCCCCACAGTGGATGCTCTACCTCCAGCACATGCCACGACCCGTACTTCCATTTCGCCAGATCCCTGGGAGCATGTCCGTCTCTTAGACCACGACGCACCACCGCTGCCAAAAAATCATTCCAGTTCCCGTATCGCTTCGGAAGCCACTCCCCAGGCCCGTTCATCATCATCTCTTCCTGCACATACGAGCTCTCGGCCCAGCTGTAGATCCTCCATTCCTTGCCCAGCTTTGGCTTCAGCACCATCGGCCAGAAAGCCGCCTTCGCCTGCACCACAATGCTCGCCGCCGCCGAGTTCACCCCCATCTCGCCATTCCATCCCTGCAGCAGTTCCGCAGCCTGCCGCAGCCGCTTTCCCGGGTGCTCCGAGTGGTCAATCGCTTGCGCCAGCCGCCGCGCCAGCTCCTTGTCCAGCGACGAATACACGCTCGTCTGCAGCGCCATCATCTCCGCCGGAGTCAAATCCTTCCGCCCGCTCAGTGTCTCCCATATCCGCTGGTTCCGGTACGGCGCGGCCCATTCCAACGTAATCGGCCACGGATCATCGTTCGGCGTCACCCGCGCGTTCGCCGTCGCCAGCAGCCCGTCCGGAGGGTTATAGGCCCACGGCAGCTTGTCAAAAGGAATGAATCCCTTCCATTCATGCTGGCTCGCATCCTGGATTGGAACCCCCATCAACCCGTTTGGACGGTACGGGATATACCCAATCGCGTGATACCCGATATTGCCCTTGTCATCCGCATACACCACGTTCAGCGATGGCCCCCACCAGTGCTGAAATGCCGCGCAAAAGCTCTTCCAGTTCGTCGCCGAATCCAGCGCATACAGCGGCAGCCGGTCCGCCTCCGGGCTGAACGCATTCCACTCGAGCGCCACCGTCTCATGCGTATGCGGCAGCACGGGATTCAGCACCGGCCCATGATCCGTGATCTTCACCGTCAACGGAACGCCCTTGCCGCCCCGCACCGGAATCACCTCGTGCAGCTCCTTCAGCGGCTTCCATCCCGTCGCCGTCTCATACTCGCCCTTGCCGTTCAGGTGCTCCACGTATAGATCCTGCGTATCTCCGTAAAGCGCCGTAAATCCCCACGCAACGTGATCGTTGTGCCCCGCAACAATGAACGGCACACCCGGAATCGTCACCCCCGCCGCATGAAATCCCCCCGCTTCCAGGTCAGCCTCGTACCAGATATCCGGAATCTGATGATCCAGGTGCAT
>JAJZIF010000145.1 GCA_021810735.1 Acidobacteriota bacterium | reverse complement strand
CCGCTTCGTGCACGCTGATCTTCAATCCTCAGCATGACTCCTCCTTCAGGCTCATCTTCTATTGGAATCAATCCTGTCCTTCAGGCTCATCTTGTATTGGAAAAGAGTAAGAGTTTACAACATACTTGCTTTGAGGGGATAATTACCTCCTTTCTAATATGCCGGGATTCCGGTCACGCTCTGGCCGATGATGAGAGTATGCATCTCGTGCGTGCCCTCGTAGGTCTTCACCGACTCCAGATTCATCATGTGGCGCATCACCGGGTAATCGTCGGTGATGCCGTTCGCTCCAAGAAGTTCGCGCGATATCCGGGCGCACTCAAGCGCCATCCAGACGTTGTTTCGCTTGGCCATGGAGATGTGATCGTGACCGGCTTTGCCCGCGTCCTTCAGGCGACCGACCTGAAGAGAAAGCAATTGGCCTTTCGTGATTTCGCTCACCATCCACGCCAGCCTTTCCTGCACCAACTGATGGCTGGCGATCGGCTGGTCGCGAAACTGCTTGCGCAACAGGGAATACTGCAGGGCCGTGTCGTAGCAGGACATTGCCGCGCCGAGTGCGCCCCAGCTAATGCCATAGCGCGCCTGATTCAAACACATCAGCGCGGATTTCAGGCCATCGCTGCCGGGCAGGAGTGCGGAGGCGGGAACGCGTACGTCCTGCATCGAAAGGCCGGAGGTGACGGAGGCGCGCAGCGACCATTTGCCGTGTACGTCATACGCGCTGAATCCTGGTAATTTTGTGTCAACCAAGAAGCCGCGCACGCGGCCGTCTTCCTCATCGACTTTGGCCCAAATGACGGCCACGTCCGCGAGCGTACCGGAGGTGATCCACATTTTTTCGCCGTTCAGAATGTAGTCTCCGCCATCTTTTTTGGCCCGCGTGCGCATACCCCCAGGATTGGAGCCGAAGTCGGGTTCCGTCAGGCCGAAGCAGCCCAGCTTTTCACCCGTCGCCATCTGCGGCAACCATTCATTCTTCTGCTCGTCGCTGCCGAAGGTGTGGATCGGATACATGCACAGCGCCGACTGAACGCTGACGAAACTGCGCACGCCGGAGTCGCCGCGTTCGGTCTCCTGCATCACCAGACCGTACTCCACGTTGTTCATGCCGGCGCATCCGTATCCCTCGATGGTCGCGCCGTAAAAGCCCAGCTCTCCCATGGGCTGGATGAGTTCTTTGGGGAAGCGCCCATCGCGATTGCATTCCTCAATGATGGGAATCAGATTGTCTTCAATGAACTTGCGCGCGTTGTCGCGCACCATGATTTCGTCTTCGCTCAGCAGCCCGTCGAACCCGATAAAGTCAACACCTTTGAATTTAAAAGCCATGCGATTCCTTCTCCGCTTGCGAAATGGCAAACTCTTCAGCCTAGCAGAGAACCGCGGAGCGTGGATGAAGGACGTTTCCTGGATCGAGCGCGGTTGGCCGTGGGTGGCGGGTTTTCCGATCCTACGCCAACCGCAAAGGACACGGCGAGAGTGGGCCCAGCGTGTGTTCCTGGATCAAGCCAGATATTCCTTGATATAGGGATCCTGGCAGCGCAACAGCTCAATTAAATTTCCCAGGAACGCAATACCGCCCTCACGCAGGACCATCAGAGTGGTGTGCGGGTCAATGCCGTTGCCGGGGATCCGCTCCCTCTGGTTGGTCTGCCGGTTGAAGCGATAGGTGGCCAGCATGAAAGCGTCCTGCAGACGGTGCGTGACGAGCAAGGCCGTTCCTTTATAGACGTCCCGCTGCTTCATCACGAGTTCAATGATTGTGGTGGACGTTATCGGATCGAGCCCGCCCGTAGGTGAGTCGTAGAGCAGCAGTTTCGGCTGGGAGATGATGGCGCGCGCGATGGCGACACGGCGGCGCATCCCCCCGGAGAGTTCCGCGGGGAGTTTGTCGATCGCATCTTCCAACTCGACGAAACGCAGCGATTCCGTGACACGCTGGTCGATTTCCTCGTCGCTTTCGCCTTCTTCCCGCAAGCGGTATGCGACGTTGTCGCGCACGGAGAGGGAATCGAAAAGCGCGCTTTCCTGAAATACCATGCCGATGTCGCGGCGAAGGGCGAATAGCTGCTCCTGCGGCATCGAGGAAACCTCTCGTCCGAAGACGCAAATGCTGCCACTGTCCGGCTGCATCAGTCCATTGCAGAGTTTTAGCAGGATGCTTTTGCCGCCCCCCGCCGGCCCGAGGAGAATCAGCATCTGTCCAGAAGCTATTCTGAAGCTGATGTCATGCAGAACGGGATTTCCATCAAATCCTATCCAGACGCGCTTGAATTCAACGACGGGTTCCTGCTGACTGCCGATGCTCGCAAACTCTGTGCTTGCGCCGGTCACAGGAGACATCTTCAACGCCCGAAGACCCCGATCATCAAACGGCTGATTACAAAATCGCTGATGATGATGAAGATGGAACTGAACACGACAGCCTGCGTGGTGGAGCGGCCAACTCCCTGAGTGCCGCCGCGCGTCGACAATCCGAAGTAACAGCCGATGCTGGCAATGATGAACCCAAAAATGAGCGGCTTCACCAAACCTTCGAGAATATCGGGGTACATAACAAACTGATAGGCCATGTGGAAGTATTGCGATGCATCGAGACCGAGCATGGTCGTTGCGACCAGACCGCCGCCGATTGTCCCGAGCGTGTCGGAGAGGATGGTCAGGAACACGAGCATGAATACTGTCGAGATCAAACGTGGCGTGACCAGCTTCTTGAGCGGGTCCGTACCGAGCGCCCGCATGGCGTCAATCTGTTCCGTCACCTGCATGGAGCCGAGTTCGCTGGCCATGCCGGATGCGTTGCGTCCGGAGACCATCAGGCTGGTGAGCACCGGCCCAAGCTCCTTGATCATCGAGAGGCTGACGAGTTCGCCGGTAACCGACTTGGCGCCGAACTGTCCCAAGGTAGTCGCGGACTGCAGGGCGAGCACGCCGCCCGTGAAGAAACCGGTAAGTACCACGATGGGGAGTGAACCCACACCGATCAGATCGGACTGCGTATAAAGGTCGGCCATATAAAAAGGCCGCCGCCCAATGTTAGTGACCGCTGCCCAGGACATAAGGGAATATTCCTGCACGGCCAGAACCTTTTGACGCAGAAACTCACCGAACGGCATATTCGCATTATGGCATCCGGAGCGCCATCGTCCCAAAAATCCCGGCGATGGTCCATTGCGCGGGGCCGCTATGGAAGCTGGCGCAATGTCGCTGTGGCTCTCCGCAGGGCACGGGTGAGTACGTCAAGCTGCTCCGCGGCCCGGGATGCGTCGTGGGCGTCGAGAGCTTCATTGATGCCCGGAATCACCACGGCAGCATACCCGGTGTACTCACCGGGAGCATAGATCGTGTGCTTGTACCATCCGCGGCCGGGCAGTCCTTTCTGCGAGAGCAGGTCGGCCTCGACCAGGCGAAGGGAATCATTCAACTGTTGTTGTGCCGGACCGGCCGGCATTTGCTCTGGATTGGCTGCCCGGGCGCCAGCAGCCTGAAATGCGCGCGCGGCCTCCAGGGCGGGGCCGAAATCCAGGGCATGCATGTCCAGCTTCGCCGCCCGTCGCTGCGCAGATTGCAGGTATCCGACAACCTCCTGGCCGTAAAGGCTGTAATCATAGGGCAAAATGTCCGCGTCGGCCATGTGCAGAGCTTCCAGGCCGAGGATGCTGGCCTGCTGTTTGAGATATGCGAACGTCGGATCGGCGAATTTGGTGTACCAGGTGTAATCGTCGAATGCGGAGTGGTATACGCCATATCGTCCGGTTGATCCAATATCGGTGGCGGGCACGCCTAGATGCTGGAGGAAAGGTGTGTAGTCGGAACCGCTGCCAAGATTCCCGAGTCGAATGCCTTCAACCAGAGGCGAGCTGTCCGGAACTTTTTTGCCGCGCTCGTTGTTGTTTTCCGTTGCGGACTGCTGCTGTTCAGCTTGCCAGACGGAATAGACGGTTCCACCCTGCGGACTGGGCACCAGTTTAGTGATGTCGACCAGAAACGGCTTGAGCGACGGGACGGCTTCCGCTCCAAACTTAGGGCCGGACACAGCCACGTCCACGTTGAAGTAGGCTACGGCATGTTGCAGTTGAGCGGCGTGCTGCTCCGCCCACTCCGTCGAACCCATCAATCCCTGTTCCTCGGCGTCCCAACTGGAAAAAATTATGGTGCGGCGCGGTTTCCAGCCTTGTTTGAGCAGCGCGCCCACTCCATGTACGGCCTCGAGCATGGCGGCCGTGCCGCTGCCGGGATCGACCGCGCCAAAGACCCACGCATCGCGATGATTGCCCACGATCACCCAGTCCTCAGGGGAGCCGGTGCCCGGGATCGTGCCCTCTACGTCCCAAATCGTGTGGAGAGCATAGTCCTGCTGCAGCACCATGTGGACCTTCACCGGGCCGGGACCAATGTGATAGGTGAAGGGAAGCGCGCCCTGCCATGCTCGCGGGGATTGCTCTCCTCCGAGTGCCTTCAGAATGGGAGCGGCGTCGTGATACGAAAGCGGTGTGGAAGGAATCTTCGGCTGGTCCGCTGCATCTTGCAGGGAAATTCGCCTGTTGGCCGGCAATCCTGGAACGGAAGCAAAGCCGGGCGTTGTAGGGTCGCCGGGATATTTGAACAGGTACTGCACGGAGCCGCGCTGCACACCGGTGGCAGGGCGGTACGGACCTTTAGGATACTTGTCCCCAAGAAAATACCCATCATCCGCAGGGTCGGAGTAGATGATGATTCCTGCAGCTCCGCGCTGCTGCGCGATGTAAGCTTTAACTCCGCGGAAATTTTTACCATAGCGGACGATCACGATTTTCCCGCGCACATCAATGTGCCTTCGATCGAGCTCAGCGAAATCCTTAGGGCGCCCATAGTTGGCGTAGATCACTTCTCCCGTGACATCTCCAGAGGCAGACGAGCCATGGAAGGCAGTCACAATGCGCTTGTCGTCCTGATAAGGATCGTCGCTTACGTGCTCCGGCGTGGGGCCGGACATGATCTGCTTACCGCTGGAATCGAAAGCCGTCACTTCGATTTTCTTCGGGAGGTTGATCATGACGCGGTAGGGAACGATCTTCGTCTGCAGCCCTGCATCGCGAAACTTTTTTGCGACATACTTCGCTGTTGCGTAGTCTTCCTTTGATCCAGCAATGTGCGGCACGGCGGTCAGGACCTTCAATTCCTGGCCAGCGAGCGCAGCGTCGGGAACCTGCAAAAACTTCTGATCGAGTGCATTCTGCTTCGCCGAATCAGTGAAGCCTATGAAATTTGCGGCGGAGGGCGCCTGAGAAGTCTGTTGCGCCCCAAGCCTTAGCGGAACAGTGCACAGACAGGAAAGCAGCAGGAAGGCGCCAACAGGATTTCGCACGAAGATTTCTCCCACGGCAGGATGCAATTGAAAAATAAGAATACATCAGCGCTTCGCACAACCACGGAAGACAGCCTATCGAATCAGTTCAGGCACGTGGGGTAAAGCCGACGTGCTGGCGCGAGATTTTGCGGCTGGCCAAGTTCTGTCACAGATGGCGTCCATCGCTACTTCCCCGGCAATCCTTTAGTGCATAAGGAACTGGAGGCTTTCGCACGGTTTTTGGCGTCCAGGATTCTGGGTATGTAGAAGGAGAAGAATTCGCCGGAATTCGATTTTAAGCAGACATTCACATTCGGAGTTCCATCGACCACGCGCGTGAATCCCGCACGATCCACATGGAGTCGCATGGGGGTCATGGGGCACAACTTCGGGTCCACGTCGTACGCGACGGCCATCGCGTCGAACAAGACAGGCGTTCGTCTTTTTGTAACGGCACTCCACTCTGAATAGAGCTGGCTCAGAACGCCGGTAAGCGGCGTTTTTCGGTTGAAAAGTCGCGCCCGTTTGGCGGCATCCAACTTCAACTGGGTAGAGTCGAGCGGCAGCATAAAGACCGGCACGCCGGACGCGAGCAGTTTGTTCGCCGAGCTCACATCCATCTGGATGTTGTATTCGGAGCTTGGCTTGTCGGCTGGCTGGCCAAGGTAATCGTATCCGCGACGAATGGAGCCGCCCATCATCACGACTTTTTTCAGCTTGCGGAATGTCGCCGGGTCTTTATCGATGAGAGCTCCAACATTGCTGAGCGGAGCGATGGCGATCAGCGTGATTTGACCAGGGTAGCGTCGAATCGTGTTCAGCATGAAGTCGATTCCGGCACCGGAGTCCGGCTGTTTGGATTCCGATGATGCTTGCGCCCACTCCCGCTGGCTAAAAACAGTTTTGGACACTGTCGGCATACCTGCGAACACAGGGATATTGGCTTCGCCAGTTTCACAAAGGAAGCGCTCTGCCAGACGCGCTCGAAGTCCGGAGTCTCCCCACGCAGTTACAACGCCCATCAACTTGACCTCTGGGCTGGAAAGCGCAAGGGCCAGCGCGAAGGCGTCGTCTATGTCGTCGCCGATGTCGGTGTCCAGGACAACGCGCTGCGCCGAAGGCTTGAGTGTGCCCTGGTGAGTGGGCCCGCTCTGGGCGTGACACACGGGCCCGGTGACGAGCGCGGCCAATGTGGTTGATGCCAGAAATCGCCAGAATTTTGACCGCTGCCGATTCATGCATTCTCCGGACTTCAAAACCAGCGTCGAGTATCAGTCGATGCCCAATTTGCGCTGCATCTGCTCCAGAGTCAGGTCCTTGGTTTCCGGATACATAAAAAGCACAATGAAGAATTGCAGCGCCATCATGCCCGCGAAAAAGTAGAACGGAAGGGCGGCGAAATGGACCGCCAGAATAGGAAAGATACCTGAGATGAGGGCGTTCGTCAGCCAGTTTGCCGAAGTGCCCAGGCTTTGGCCTTTGGCCCGGATACTGGTGGGAAACACTTCGGAGATATACACCCAGACGACCGCCCCCTGCGAAATTGCGAAAGCAATGATGTACAGCACCAGAAGGGGAAGCAAATACTGCTGGTGGCCGTGGCTCTGAAAGATGACCGCGACCATCGTAAGGCAGATGGTCATGCCAACTGCGCCAACCAGCAGCAGAGTCTTGCGTCCGAGTTTATCGATGACCGACATGGCGGCAAGCGTGGCGACCAGGTTGGCCAGACCGACGTAGACGGCCTGCAAGTCGCCGGAAAGGCTGGTGAAGCCGGCCTGGGCGAAGATGTCGTTCAGGTAATAAAGGATGGCGTTAATGCCGGAGAGCTGGTTGAACATGCCGACGGTAACAGCCAGAAAAATCGGCAGCCAGTACTTTTTGACAAAGAGTGGCTGGTCCCTGGTTTGCCGGTCCAGGTGGATGGAGGCGATGATGTCCTGCAGTTCTTCTTCAGTATTGGGAATGCCGGTCAAACGAAGGGCTTCGCGCGCCTCTTCGATGCGATTTTGGGTGGCCAGCCAGCGCGGGCTGCGGCCAATGGTCAACAACATGATGAGAAACAAAGCGGCGGGAAGCGCGGCAATTCCCAATTGCCAGCGCCATTCCAGCAGTCCAAGGTGAAAGGTGGCGATGATGTAGTTGGAAACGTAGGCCAGCAGGATGCCGACCACAATGTTGATCTGAAACGTTCCAACCAGCCGGCCCCGCAAATGGGCAGGGGCGATCTCCGCAATATACATCGGGCCGAGCACGGAAGAGCCGCCAATTCCCAAACCGCCGATTACGCGGAAGAACAGCAGCGAAGGCCAGTTCCAGGCGAGCGCACAACCAAGAGCGGAGATGACATACAGCATCGCCATCAGGCGCAGACTGTCGCGCCGGCCAATGCGCTGGCCTGGGATACCTGCGAGCATGGCGCCAATGACGGTGCCGATCAGTGCGCTGGAGACGGTAAAGCCAAGCTGCGATTTGGTGAGGCCATACACAATCGTCAGCATGTGCGTAGTACCGGATATGACGGCAGTATCGAAACCGAATAATAAGCCGCCGAGCGCGCCCACCAGTGTGCTGCGGATCAGATAGGAGTTGAGCTTCATCGATATCGTCTGTATGGAATGGCTGGCATTGGCTTCCTCGGACAACATACAGGACGGAGCGGCGCAAGTCACGCTCGATCTGCTGAAACTCCTTCGCCTTGCTGCGCTGGACTCAGGAAGCCAATTCCCCGGTTGGCTTTGGCGCGTCGAAGAGAAAATCTTTACTGCGCAGCTCGCGGATGGTGTCGCGGAGTTTAGCGGCTTTTTCAAATTCGAATTTCTGGGCGGCGTCGCGCATGGAAGTCTCCAGGCGAGCGATGTGGGCGTCCAGGTCTTCTTCGGATTGGAAACTTTCCGGCAGAGTCTCGGCTTCTTCCGTGATGTCGGAGTACTCGG
>JAJZIF010000144.1 GCA_021810735.1 Acidobacteriota bacterium | reverse complement strand
TGAACAACATCGTGCGAGAAGCATTCGTCACATCTGTAATGTGCCGGCGGCCTCCGGTCAGCTTCCAGACCAGCCAGCTATCGACCGTGCCAAAGGCCAGCTGGCCAGCCCACGCCTGTGCCTTCGCTCCGGGAACATGATCGAGAATCCAGCGAATTTTGCTTGCCGAGAAATATGCATCCAGGATCAGGCCCGTCTTGTCGCGCACTATCGTTTCCACCGATGCCCCGTTCGCGTTTTGCCCCGCAAGTTCGCGACAATACTCCGCGGTGCGGCGGTCCTGCCATACGATTGCGTTCGCAATCGGGCGTCCCGTAGCGCGTTCCCATACGATGGTTGTTTCGCGCTGGTTGGTAATTCCAATGCAGTGAATCTCCGATGGATCAAGCCCGGACTCGCTCAATAAAGCTCGCACTGCTGCGGCTTGCGAAGTCCAGATGGCCTCCGGGTCCTGCTCCACCCAACCGGGCTGAGGATACATCTGCGGCAATTCCCGCTGCGCCGTGTGCGAGAGCTTTCCATCGAGCTGTACCAGTACTGCCCGCGAGCTGCTGGTTCCTTGATCCAGTCCGAGAATGACTTCCATGCTCCTCCTTAAATCCAGCCGGAAAACTAGTTGCCAAGGCAACTACTTCGTGCATCATGGTTGCTAAGGCAACTATCTTCATCGCCGGCACGTGTTGACAATCGATAGTAATCGATTCTAGGATGCCCGTGACTATCGATGGTCAAAAAAAATACATCCAAAGAATCCCTTGCGTCGTGTACACGCGTCCACACAGAAATTTCGATCGACCGAAGAACGATGAGGAGAGCATCCATGCACACCAGACGAGAATTTTTGACCGGCGCTTTGGCCGGACTTACCGCATCAGCCGTGACTCCTTTGGCTTTCGCCGCAAATTCCGCGCCGCCGCTCGGGGTACAGCTCTATACCGTGCGCCAGCAGGCGCAAACCGAGTTGGCCGGCGTGCTGGCCGCGATCCGCAAAATCGGCTATACCACGGTCGAGACATACGCCGCGCAATACAAAATCAGCGCCGCCGACCTGCGCAAAGCCATTGTCGATGCGGACCTGAAAGTGCCGAGCGGACATTTCGGCTACGACGGATTCAGCTCTAGATATGACTATGCGAAGGAGTTGGGACTGAAATATATGGTCTGCTCTTCTGTGCCGGAATCGCTGGGTAGTTCCGAAGACGGCTTCAAGCGCGCCGCCGACCAGTACAATGCGTGGGGCGAACAAGTCCGGAAGATGGGAATGCAGTTCGCGTTCCATAATCACAACTCCGAGTTCCAAACCTACGGCGGAAAGACAGGCATCGAAGTGTTACTGAACAACACGGACCCTCATCTTGTGCAATGGCAGATGGATTGTTACTGGGTTGCACAAGCTGGTCACGATCCGGTCGCCATGCTGCACAAATATTCCGGACGCATCACGACTTTGCACTTGAAGGATCGGAAGGCCGGCGTGACGACTTCCCTCGAAACCGGACCCGGCTCGCAACATTTCACCGAGGTCGGGAACGGAACTCTGAACTGGAAAAAGATCTTTCCTCTGGCGGAGAAAGAAGGTGTTCGCTACATGTTTGTGGAACAGGACATCACGGAACGACCGCCTCTGGAGAGCCTGAAAATTAGCTACGACAATATACAAAAGTTTCTAGGGTCCTGAGTCTGAAGTTCATTCAACAATTCGATTCATGGAAGTGATTCGAACAGCAGCACTCAGGGGCTAAAGCCCATCTGTTTTGCTCCATTTACGGCACGACTGAAAGTCGTGCCCCGATACAAGGCCGAAAACATTTCTTTAACGAATCTAAGACTCAGGACACCAGGGTAGAACACACCGAACCATTCTGCGTTTCGACGCACCCGACGCACTCATTGTGTAGCCGTTGACCTCGACACCGTCGTAGAACTTCCCAACCTGCCCGCTCTATTCGGTGTCGGGGTTGGGAAGAATGACATTTCGAACGATTTCATTCATCTCGGCACAGGCTGCGATGAACTGCCGCAACGTCCTGCGTGAAGAACCAAAGGTGTCAAACTCCGCGTGGGACAGTCCATCCTCCGTGTAGGCACGCTGAAAGTCAGGAAATTTCTTCAGGAGCGTGTCGACTATTTTTGGATCGACCGGCGTATCCATCCTTGGAACCACTTCAATATCGCTGGCGTTATATCGGCGCTGCCAGGCGCAAGGCGGGGAGATGACCACATCGCCGCCAATGAACTCGCTCCAATGCATGTGATTGCGGAATGCCGCGGACAGAAGGCGTATCCGATATCCGCGCTTCCGGTAGATCTCATAGGCCTTCTTGAACACTGCGACTCCGGCCCACTCCAGATAGCCGGGGTCGACAGAGAGATTCTGCTTCTCCATCAAAACTTTCAGCCAGTCATCCAGCCGTCCCACCATAATGGTGCAGACTGGCCCCATCGTCGCGATCTCGAGGCCTTCAGCTTCCCTTCGTTTCAAACCACGCTCCACGGCTTCCGCCACGGCAATGGCTTGCGGCAGCGTGAAGCTGACGGTTGCGTTAATGCTGATCCCGCGATACGTCGCTTCCTCGATCGCGACAATCCCCGCGCGCGTCGCCGCGATTTTAACAATCATGTTCGGCGCCAGCCGATTGAATTTGACCGCCTGGGCCACAATCGCATCGGAATTGCGATACGTTCTGGGGTCCGTCTGGATGGAAAGCCGGCCGTTCCGCCCGTGCTGCTCGTCGAAGATCGGCTTGAGCAGCCGCGCCGCGTTCGCGGACATTTCTTCCACAACCATCCATGCAATTTCGTCTTCCGTTGCCCGCGCATGGGTCTCTGCAAGAGCCTGAATGCGGGGTTTCCATACCGGCATTTCCTTCTTGAGCACGGAAACGGCAATCGAGGGATTGCAGGTGGCCCCCACGGCCCCGTGCTCGATGGAATAGCGAAGCTCTTCCACAGAGGCCGAATCATTCCACAGACACGTCGGGGTCGTCTGTGTCATTTGAAACAGTGGACTCTTGTATTGGAGTTGCGCTTCCATCGGACTCATCGATCCCCCAGAAATAGAAAACGTGTGCAAGAAAATCCTACCATTCTCCGATAATTCCGATCAACAAGTCCGACGCATGTTTCACTATTTCACCGATAATCCATTGTTTGCAAAAACTTCGTTCGCTCAGTTACCATACACACGTGTTCAAGGCGCGATATTGGATCGCATGCTGGGCCGTGCCCGAAAGTGAATGAGCCGGCAAATGCGAAGAGGAAAATGCATATGAAACTGCTCATCCAGCCTGAAAATGGGACCATCACCGAATGTCCTGGCTTCGAATTTCTCAAATTAAACTCTCTCCAACTCGGCATCGGGAAACAGTTCCAGGCCGACACCGGCGATTGCGAGCTTGGCATTGTGCTCCTCGGTGGAACGTGCTCGGTAGAGTCTTCGCGTGGAAGCTGGAGCAAGATCGGCAGGCGCCCCAATGTATTTTCGGGAATGCCGTATGGCCTCTACCTGCCTATCCAAACTTCGTTCACCATCACGGCGGATTCGCAGTGCGATATCGCGCTCTGCTATTCGAAAGCGGAAACGAGCTATCCGCCCAAACTCGTCACGCCTTCCGATGTCGCGGTTGAAATTCGCGGCGCCGGCAATGCCACGCGGCAGATCAACAGCATTTTCCCGCCGGATTTTCCAGCCGATCGCCTCATTGTGGTGGAGGTGTACACGCCCGCCGGCAATTGGTCCAGCTACCCGCCCCACAAACACGATGTGCACAACCCTCCTGGCGAAGTCGATCTGGAAGAGATTTACTTCTACCGCGTCGATCCACCGGATGGTTTTGCGATCCAAAAGGTCTACGCGTCCGACCGCCATCTGGATGAGACGCTGACAGTTCGCAACGGTGAAATGGTGTTGGTTCCGGAGGGATATCATCCCGTAGTTGCGGCCCATGGATACAACGTGTACTACCTGAACGCGCTGGCCGGCTCGGCGCGTTCGCTCGCCAACTCGGAAGACCCCGACCACCTTTGGGTGCGGCAGAACTGGCGCGACAAGGACCCCCGGGTTCCTGTAGTTTCGATGCAAATGGAGAACTGAAAACTTTTTCTGGGGGAACTTGCATGCACACACGCTACATCACAATGGGCCAGGCCCTGGTCGCTTTCCTGAAGAATCAGTATGTCGAACGCGATGGCTGCGAGAATCGTTTTTTCGCCGGGGCCATTGGCATCTTTGGTCATGGCATCATCGCAGGCGTCGGTCAGGCGCTGCAGGAAAGCCCGGATTTCCCCTACTATCTCTGCCGCAATGAACAGGGCGGCGTCCACATCGCGACTGGGTATGCGAAGGCAAGAATTCGCAAAAGCGCATTTGTCTGTCTTTCCTCCATCGGACCCGGCGCAACCAATATGATCACGGGAGCCGCCACCGCTACGGTGAATCGGATTCCGGTGCTATTGCTTGCGGGCGACATCTTTGCCAGACGCAACGTTGCGCCAGTTCTACAGCAGCTTGAGTCCGAGCACTCGCAGGACGTTTCGGTCAATGACGCGTTCAAGCCTGTCTCGCGGTATTGGGACCGCATCTACCGGCCCGAGCAGCTCATCACGTCGCTTCCTGAAGCGATGCGCGTGCTGACGTCCCCTGCTCAAACGGGCGCCGTTACGCTCGCACTGCCACAGGACGTACAAGCAGAGGCCGCTCATTTCCCCGCGGAAATGTTTGAAAAAAGGATATGGCACATCGCGCGGCCCGAGCCGGAACCTGTGTTGCTTACAAAAGCGGCGGATTGGATTCGCAAAGCGAAGCGTCCGATTATCATTGCCGGCGGCGGCGCTCTTTTTAGCGAAGCCAGCGAGGCGCTAGCGAAGTTCTGTTCAGCGACAGGAATTCCAATGGGCGAAACGCAGGCTGGCAAGGGGTCCCTGCCATTCGACCATCCGCAAAACCTGGGCGCGATCGGCGTCACCGGAACGCCTGGCGCCAATATCGCCGCCCGCGAAGCCGATCTGGTCATCGCGATCGGCACGCGGCTTGCCGATTTCACCACGGCGTCAAAGACCGCTTTCCAGAATCCGGATGTTCGTTTCATCGGCATCAACGTGGCCGAAATGGATGCATTCAAGCACGCTGCCCTGCCGCTGCAGGCCGATGCGCGCGCCGCCCTCGATCGGTTGACTCAGGAACTGTCAGGATTCCATATCGGCACTTCCTACGCATCCGCCATTGCGAATTGGAAGGCCGGCTGGGAAGCGGAGACTGACCGCATCTACGCGCTGCGCGAAGGTCCGCCACTGAGTCAGGGAGAAGTCGTCGGCGCGATCAGCAAAGCGGTAGGCCCGGAAGATGTCATTGTCTGCGCTGCGGGAAGTTTGCCCGGCGATCTGCACAAACTCTGGCGTACGCAGCGTCCATCCGGCTATCACATGGAATATGGATACTCGTGCATGGGCTATGAAATTGCCGCGGGATTGGGCGTCAAGATGGCCGATCCAGCGCGCGAAGTATTCGTCCTTGTTGGCGATGCTTCCTTCCTGATGTTGTCTTCGGAGATCGTTACCTCCATTCAGGAAGGGTACAAACTCAGCATTGTCGTCTTTGACAATCATGGTTTCGGCAGCATCGGCAATCTTTCCAAATCCGTTGGGTCGCATGGATTTGGAACGTATTATCGCTACCGCAATCCGAGCACCGGGCAACTCGATGGAGCCAACCTGCCTGTTGATTTCGCGAAGCTGGCGGAAGGCTATGGGGCTCGCGCCATCCGCGCGACAACGCTGCAGGATGTTGAGAGCGCCCTGAAAACGATGAAGGCGGAGAGCCGCACAACGGTCCTTGTGGTGGAAGTCGACAAGGAGATAAGCGTAGGCGGATATGAGTCCTGGTGGGATGTGCCGATTTCCCAGGTGTCGCAGAGCAAAAGCATCCAGGAAGCTCGCGCAAAATATGAAGCCGCTGTCGTGAAAGAGCGGCATTACGAAATCTCAATACCGGAATCGAAGGATCAAGAATGACTGAAGTACAAAACTACATTGAGGGCCGCTGGCTGCCCTCCGCCCTGAGCAACACAGAGTTATGCAACCCTTCCACGGGCGAGTTGCTGGGACATCTCGCCGCTGGAACGGAAGAGGAAGCAGCCGAGGCTGTGCGTGCGGCCAGCGCTGCGTTTCCGGGTTGGGCGGCGACGCCAGCACCCGATCGCATTCAATTTCTTTTCCGATTTAAACAACTCCTGGAAGACCACTTCGAAGAAATCGCGCGCTTGGTCACCATCGAAAACGGAAAAACACTCGGCGAAGCCAAAGGCGAACTGCGTCGCGGTATCGAAAACGTCGAGGTCGCCTGTGGCATCCCGATTCTGATGCAAGGCTACAGCCTCGATGACATTGCGCGCGGCATCGACGAATTCATGACGCGAGAGTCATTGGGAGTTGTCGGCATCATTACGCCCTTTAACTTTCCGGTGATGATCCCTCTCTGGTTCTTGCCGTACGCGATTGCCTGCGGGAACACCGTCGTCATCAAGCCGTCGGAGCGCGTTCCATTCAGCATGCTTCGTGTAATGAAATTGCTGGAGGAAACTGGCCTCCCCGCAGGCGTCGTCAATCTTGTCAATGGCGGTAAGCCGGTGGTGGACGCGCTGCTGGACCATCCCCTGGTGCGCGCAATCAGCTTTGTCGGATCGACGCCCGTCGCCAAGTACATCTATTCTCGCGGCAGCGCCAATGGAAAGCGCGTGCAATGCCAGGGCGGGGCCAAGAATCATGTTGTCGTCCTGCCCGATGCGGATGTGGACACGACAACCCGGATCATTGCGGACAGCGCCTTTGGCTGCGCCGGACAACGTTGTCTGGCTGTATCCGTAACGCTCACCGTTGGAAAGGCGCGCGACTGGTTTACCGATTCAATTTCCACTGCGGCCGCATCTTTAAGAGTTGGGGATGGTCTGAATCCTGAAACGCAGATGGGACCCGTCATCACGTCTGCCAGTCGAGACCGCGTACGGTCGCTCATCGAGAAAGGCGTGCAGGATGGCGCGAAACCCGTCGTAGACGGCAGACAACTACAAGTCAAAGGACACGACCAGGGCAATTTTTTAGGAGCGAGCATTCTGGATGGTGTGCCAGCCACCAGCGAACTGGCTGACACAGAGATTTTCGGGCCGGTATTGAGCCTGGTTCATCTCAACACGGTGGAAGAGGCAATCGAACTGATTGCGCGCAGCCCTTATGGCAATGCGGCGTCCATTTTCACTTCGAGCGGCGCGGCTGCGCGTCAGTTCAGGAAATCCGTTTCCACCGGCAATGTCGGCATCAACATCGGCGTCGCCGCTCCCATGGCATACTTCCCCTTCAGCGGATGGAAGAGCAGCTTTTTCGGCGTCATGCATGCCCAGGGACGGGATGCTATCGAGTTCTACACCGACAAGAAAGTGACCATCGAGCGCTGGCCAAAAAACTGGTCGCGGCAGTTTTAATCTGAAAAATCGAGAGAACACTCGATAGGGAGACACATGTCGATACGCATTGCGACTGCCCCGGTTAGCTGGGGGATTCTCGAAGTGGAAGGCTGGGCGCGGCAACAAACCTACGCCGAGGTTCTGGACGAAATGGCGCAGGCTGGCTATGTCGGCACCGAACTCGGTCCCTATGGCTTTCTTCCAACCGACCCCGCAGCACTTCGCGCGGAACTGCAAAAGCGAAACCTCTCGCTGATCGGAGCATTCGTTCCCTTGCCGCTCAAGGATCCAACCAAGCAGCAGGAAGCGATGCGCTCGGCGCTGGAGGTTGCACACTTACTCGCGGCCTGTGGCGCGCCGTTCGTCGTACTTGCAGATGAGCTCAATACCAGCCGCATGAACATCGCCGGATCTGCCGGGAAGCAAGACGGATTTAACCAGACTGAATGGCGGGATGCGGCGGCGCTCATTTCGGAAATCGCAACCGTTATGAAAGGCATGGGCCTGCGCAGCGTATTTCATCATCATGCGGGCACATATATTGAAACACCGGAGGAAGTGGCTCAGCTACTGAGCCTGACGGATCCCTCTCTGCTAGGCATATGCCTCGACACGGGACACTATCTCTATGGCGGCGGAGATCCCGTGCAATTCGCCCGTGAACACGCGGCCCGCATCTGGCATCTGCATTTGAAGGATGTTCACGTCAACATTTTGAACGAGGCGCGTCGCGGCAAAATCCCCTATCTCGATGCCATTCGTCGGGGTGTCTTCTGTGAACTTGGAAAAGGCGATGTGGACCTGGTAGGCGTAATTCGCGAACTGGAAAAATCCAACTTTGATGGCTGG
>JAJZIF010000143.1 GCA_021810735.1 Acidobacteriota bacterium | reverse complement strand
ATGCTCGTATTCAACATCTACGTGCGGCGCGCTTCGCTTGCGAGGGCAATCAATAAGAAATACAACCAGTGCATCAGACTGGCTCAATATGCAGCTAAATCTGACGATCCGTGGCTCTTAGGACGTGCTTTCACTGCGGTCACTAATGCCATCTCAGTCTATCTGGGGACTCTTCTGATCGAAGGGCAATCAGAAGTGCAGGCTGCCTATGCTAAGTCCGCACTCCAAATTTGCAAGCTGTCAGCCTGGATTAGCGCAACAACCGGCGACGAAGGCGGAATCGCCATGGCCGTCCTGGCTGCACTCGTAACGGTCTTTTCGGAAGAGACGGAAGCTTACAAGTGGGCGAAGCAGGTGGCAGGATCGATTAGGGACAGGGAGACTCGCGACAGCGCTGTCGACAGCGTCAACCGTGCGGCACTTCGCTGGAATGGCGAGAAAGTTCACGGCGATGTCGAAGGAGACGCGGTTTGGCAAGCCATTCAGAACATGGCAACCGAGCGGGGCATTGACATCTCCGACGAAACATCCCCATTTGTCAAAGCTCTCAGAATCGGCGTCAGGGATGACAACTTTGATCGAGTGCTAAGTGAATGTGAACACTTGTTCATCAGCTACGGAGCCATAGGTCCCAACGCAGTCCTGATAAATCAACTATTCAACATGAGGACGGCCTGTTCTAAGGTCGTTAGCTGCAAGCTCCACAATTACCATGTCGAAGCACGGGATCTTGATTCTGCCTACGCCACCTTTAAAGGCACGCATTGTTCGGGATGTCCTGATCAAACGCCGCGGCCAGAGGGATGGACATTCGACGGCGTCCTAACTCCGAGTGATGCGGAGTACCTCGCAACGCTGGCAGGCACACCTTATTTCATGCGGAGCGTTGACGAGGACTAGCTAGATTCCAGCCCAGGAGTGTAGATCGGCAATCGACCTTTAAAACGGGCTCTGCTCCATCGAAGCATTGGCCAAGGTCGCAGTATCTCGGTTGACGCCAAATCGCTCTTCCAGACAAAAGACGAAATAGGTACCGATATATCGGCTGTGCTTCAGTTTTTCTGCAGCGATGCCGCTGACGGAAAAGTTGAAGCAGACCCCGTTTCACAGGACCTATCTGAATTGGCGTGCGTAAATCTCGGTGGATGAGTAATTTGGCCCTATTGTCCAGACCTGAGCTCGTAGCTGCCGAAAGAGGGCCTTGCGAGCACTTTTACCCAGCGTCAAGGCAAATCGTGCGCACCAGGGTTAGAATGGGCTCGCCTGAGCAGGAGAGAAACAAAGCTGAACGGAACAGAATGACGCACCGGTTGACGAATGTTCTGATGTGGAGAGGCGAGTTCCTCGTGAAGTAGCCCCCCTTTTTTGCAACTGCAATGGTGGCGGAATCCGAAATGTGTACCGAGTATTGACCCATCTGCAGAATCTTCTCAACCGCGGCGCCTGGAAACGTCGAATGGCGAAATTTGTAGAGATATCCGAGCCGGCTTCGGGCGAAGGGGGATACATGATGAGTCGCTTTTCGAGCGGGCGAGTCCTTTTGATCACGGTACTGATTGTGATCATGCCGCTTTCTGTAGATGCGGCGAAGGTAACATCTCCGAGCCGCCCTATCTCATCGACTCAAACGGTGCGATTGGAGCACCGTTTCGCCAAAATGCCCCTTGGATTTGAGGTCAACCGGGGACAGGCGCCGCTACAGGCTGATTTTGTTGCGCGGGAGCCCGGCCTCGGACTCTATCTCACCGGGAATGCCGCGGTGCTGGAGATGTGCAAGCCCAACCAAAGAATTGCCGGACGTTCGGCTGCGAGGTCGGCAGACCATCGGACACCGAGTGAAGCCTGCGGAATCGTGCGGATGCAACTCGAAAGTGAACGCACCGGGGTTCATCCCGTCGGCGAAGATCGCTTGCCGGGCACCGTGAACTACTTCATCGGTGACAACCCAGCACGGTGGCGCACCGGCATCCCCACATATACCCAGGTGCGCTATGGCGACATTCTTCCCGGCATAAGCCTCGTCTACAGCGGCAACCATCGTGAATTGGAATACGACTTTATCGTGTCTCCCGGTGCGAATCCGGGCAGTATCCGGCTCCGGCTGCATGGCGCCCGGCACGTAAAGCGCATGACGAACGGCGACCTCGAAGTAGCCACCTCAGGCGGCGCCCTCACCATGCGGAGGCCGACCATCTACCAGGTCGAGGATGGGCGGCGCATCCGGGTTGAGGGAGAGTTTACCGTCATGGCGAAGAATACGATTGGCTTTCGGCTCGGCCATTACAACACCGCAAGGCCACTGATTATCGATCCTGTGCTGGTCTACTCCACTTTCCTGGGCGGCTTTGGATACGACAAGGCCTATGCCATTGCTGTGGACACCAGCGGCGACACCTATATTGCCGGCGCCACAAGCTCCACCAATTTCCCCGTCACAGCGGGAGCTTTTCAGTCGCAGAACAATGGCGGAGGCCAAAGCGCCGTTGGATTTATCACGAAGATGAATGCGAACGGAACGGCCCTGGTTTACTCCACATACGTTGGCGGCAGCGGAAACTCCATGATTGGCGGAGACGTGATCCGGGCCATCGCCGTGGATAGTGCGGGCGATGCGTACGTCACCGGCGCCACCGGTTCCACCGATTTCCCGGTTACGCCAGGCGCCTTTCAAACCACGAACAAAGCTGCAGCCAACCAATGCGTTACAGCCTTTGTCGCCAAGCTCAATCCAACAGGCACGGCCTTGGTCTACTCCACATATTTGGGCGGTAGCGGCCTCGCCGCGGACTTTCCGTCTAGCGGCGATGCCGGCTATGGTATCGCTGTAGACGCGGCGGGCAATGCATATGTCACTGGCCAAACCTACTCCACAGACTTTCCAGTGACGGCGGGCGCGTTCCAGTCGGTGAACAACGCCGCGGCAAATGGACAGTCCAATGCCTTCATCTCCAAGGTGAATCCCACCGGCACGGCGCTCGTCTATTCCACCTACCTGGGTGGCAGCGGCATCAAGCAATCCTACGGGTTCCCACTCGACGCCGGTAAAAGCATCGCCGTGGACTCCAGCGGTAGTGCGTATGTTGCCGGCCAGGCAGAGTCCGCAGACTTTCCTGTGACCACCGGAGCGTACCAAACAACTCAGCATGCCGTCGGTGCGTATCCAGGAACCAACGCCTTTGTCGCCAAATTGAACCCCACCGGCACAACGCTCGCCTACTCCACTTTTTTGGGTGGAAGCTCAGGGGGTTCTGCGAATGCGATTGCGATCAATTCCAGCGGTAACGCATATGTTGCCGGACAAACCTATTCGACGGATTTCCCCGTAAGTGCAGGGGCATTCCAGACGACGAACCACTATAGTTTCACATCGAGCGGTTCTAACGCTTTCGTCGCGAAGCTCAATGCAACTGGATCGGCATTGGCTTATTCCACATATCTTGGCGGCAGCGGCGGGCTTGTTAACCTGACGCCCACGTTGAATGAGGCGAATGGAGATGAAGCGTCCGGCATTGCCATTGACAGCGCAGGTGATGCCTACGTCACTGGCAGCACGGCATCATCAAACTTTCCGGTTACGCAGGGGGCGTATCAGACCGTCAACAACGATCAAACGTCGCAAAGCATCGGCGGTTTTAACGCGTTTGTCACGGAGTTAAATCCCTCCGGAACAGCGTTGCTCTACTCCACCTATCTGGGCGGCAACGGATATAATCCGGCAGAATTTACCGGTGTCATCGTATTCGGGATGGGAGATCAGGCTGCTGCCCTGGCGCTGGACGGTGCGGACAACGTGTATGTTGCCGGCAGCGCCAGTTCCTTCGGCTTTCCGGTCACAAGCGGCGCTTTCCAGATCGGGATTCCGTCCTTACAAAATGCGTTTGTAGCAAAGCTCTATCCGGCATCGACTTCCGCGGCCACGATTTTGCCCACGATCAGCATTGCCGCTGCTCCATCTCCAGCTACTTCGGCCCAGCCTGTTACGATCACGGTAACGGTGAGCGGTTCGAGCGGCGGTGCAACGCCGACTGGCACGGTCAGAATGGGCATGTCTGGCTACGGCCCAGCCCAGTCGACGCTCAGCGGTGGCGTTGCCACCTTTAATATTTCGGCCGGTACATTGCCAGCTTACTCCTGCTATCCATCGATTCCGGCGAATTATGTGGCGGCGAATTATATTCCGGACTCGACCAGTTCTTCTGAGTACAAGTTCGTATTCGGCACAGGTGCGGCGTATGTCGCAGGTCCGTGTTTCACTGTCACTCCGGCCGCTACCACGCTCACGCCGTCGCAGGCAGCATCCCAGTCTCTTTCGGTAGCTGTGGCCGCGAGCAGTTACTCCGGCCTGCCCCTGCCAACCGGAACCGTCACCCTCTCCACAGGCAGCTACACGTCGGCGCCGGCCACGCTGATAAACAATAGCGCTTCCTTCACCATCCCCCCCGGCACCCTTTCCAGCGGATTCAACACCTTGAATCTCAGTTATTCCGGCGATGGCAATTATGTCGCTATGACGAATGCTGGCAGCGCGCTAGTGAATGTCACTTCCGGGCCCAGCCCGGGATTTACTATCGCCGGTACAAATGTGAAGCTCCAACCCGGCGCCACCACAGGAAATACGTCCACCATCAGCGTTGCTCCCGCAGGTGGCTTTACCGGCAGTGTCTCGCTCAGCGCCACTATCTCATCGGAGCCAAGCGGTGCCGTAAACGCTCCCACGCTAAGCTTTGGCTCAACAAGCCCGGTGAAGATCACCGGTACCAGCAGTGGAACTGCTACACTGACGATCTCCACCACAGCCGGTGGCGGTTGCGAAACCGCGAGTAGCAGCAAACCATTCCTGCCGTGGCAGGTTCCTGGAGGAGCCGCTTTCGCGATGGTTGTCTTCATCGCGCTGCCCCGGCGACGCTGGAACCGATGGTTCGCGCTCGTACTACTCTTCGTCTGTACCGCTGGTGGCATCACGGCGTGTGGATCTGGCAGCAGCAAACCCTGTACGGTGAACCCGCCTACGACCGCTGGAACCTACGTCATCAGTATCACCGGCACTTCGGGCTCCACTACCTCTATTGGCTCGATTACTATCACGGTGCAGTGATTCCAACTCGTGAGCTTTGCGTTGCCGGTTGAGTACAGTATCCGTCAGTGCCCGAGGTTCCAGCTGTTGGTGCACAACGCCTTCTCGGACACGAACCAACGAAAACCCCCAAGGTGACTCGCGGGATACATCTGCTTTGGATCGCACCAAAACATCGAGACAAGATGCTTCAAAGCAACCCTTGAGACCAGATCACTACCGAAAAGTCTTTGGGCTGTATCTGTAGTGCCCAGAGATGAGGTTGTGGTTGGGCAGGCTGAAAGGGGGCACTGCGGATACAGCGACTTGAAGGAAGCCGCCCCTGATGGAGGCAGTTATGTTAATTCAATCGGATTCTTGTCTTGAGTGTAGGAGTAACGGGTTGGCTGGGGGGCTGACGAGCTGTGTTGACGCGGCGAAGAGGAGATGATGGGGAGGTCTGGAGAAGATGCGAGGGGCAGCCGTAACGACGGAAAGTAGCGGCGAGGCAGGGGTTTGCTGAGCATGCTGTTGGGGCATGGCGAGAGTGGTGGCTGGAAATAGGGATTCATGCTGAGCTCCGGAGATGGGGAGGGGCGCGAAGGAGAAGTTGAGCGGCCGAGATGCGTTCGAGGAAGTGCATAGCACCGCCGCAGACGGGGCAGCGCCACAAAGGTGCAGCATGTTGGACAGGTTGCGATGTGGTTGTAGAGAAGTTCCCGGCGGAGTCATGCAGCAGTTGCCGGCAGAGGGGCAGCAAGCGGGCGCGGCGTCGGTTGGCGAGGAAGCCGAAGTTGCGGATGCGGACGAAGCCGCGGGGGAGCAGGTGCAGCAGGAAGCGGCGCAGGAACTCGTCGACGGGCAAGGTCATGAGTCTTTTCTTGTTACCGTGAGCTGAGTCGCGCCAGCGAAAGGTGACGTTGTTGCCCTCCAGCGCGATGAGTCTGTGGTTGGAAATAGCCACGCGGTGGGTGTAGGCGCCGAGATAGCGCAGGGCATGTTCGGGTCCGCCGAAGGGACGCTTGGCATAGACAACCCAGTCGTGACGGAAGAGGGTTCTGAGCCAGGCGCGGAACGCGCGTGGATCGTTCAGATGCGAGAGGCGACCGTGAAACTGGAGATCGCCTCGTTGGAATGCCGACTTCAGCCCGGCGGTGAACTTGCCACGAAAGACGCGGCTGAGGACCCGTATGGGCAGAAAGAAGCGTCGGGAGGAGGAGATCCATTCGTCATGGTCTGGAGCCAGACCGCCGGCCGCCAGAATGCAGTGGACATGTGGGTGGAACAGCAATCGCTGATCCCAGGTGTGCAGGACGCTGAAGAATCCGATCTCGGCTCCGAGGTGGCGAGGATCGCGTGCGACTTCCAGCAGCGTCTCTGCGCTGGCGTGAAACAGCAGGTTGAAGATGACCTTCTTGTTCTGCAGGGCCAGGGGGGCGATCTCACGTGGCAGGGTGAAGACGGCATGCACGTAGCGCGCAGGCAGCAGTTCCTTTTCCCGCGCCTGGAGCCAGCGCAGGCGGGCGTTGCCCTGACAGCGTGGGCAATGCCGGTTGCCGCACGAGTTATAAGAGATGGCGATGTGGCCGCAGTCCGAGCAGCGGTCGCGATGGGCACCGAGCGTAGCCGTGCGACAGCGCAGAATGGCGATGAGAACCTTGCGGTGCTGCCATGTGAGCCAGCGCTGGCTGCGTTCCAGAAAGGAGATCCCTGCACTGCGGATGATATCGGCCACCTCAAGAGGCGGCCGGTTCATTCGTGCTTTGCTCGTTCTCCCTGTTTGCGGATGGTGAGCGCATCAAAAGGACTGGCCGTCACACTGAGATGCCTGCGGGATAAATGCAGGTAGATGGTCGTTTCTTCGAGGTCGCGATGACCGAGCAGCATCTGGATGGTGCGCAGGTCGGCGCCAGCCTCCAGAAGATGAGTTGCGAAGCAATGTCGAAGCAGGTGAGGATAGATACGCTTCTTATCCAACCCGGCACGTTCGGCGGCGCTCTGGCAGGCTGTCCACATCACCTTGGTGGTTACCGGGCGGCTCGATGTGTGCCAGGCGTTGCCGGGAAAGAGCCACTCGCTCTGCCTGCGCCGGAGTCCGCGCCAATAGTCGCGAAGCGCATCGAGCAGCTTCGCGCTCAACATCACGTCACGGTCGCGATTGCCCTTGCCACCATGAATGTGGACGACCATCCTCCGACTGTCGATGTCATGTACCTTCAGATGAGCCGCCTCGGCGCGCCGTGCTCCGGTGGCGTAGAGAGTCATCAACATGGCGCGATGGAACGTGCTGTCGGCAGCATCGATAAGCTGAGTGACCTCCTCCGGACTGAGAATCTCCGGCAGCCGTATCACCTTCCTCGGGTAGGGCGTCTCGGCAATGCTCCAGTTCTTCTTCAGTACCTTGATGTAGAAGAACCGCAGCGCGCCCAGGCGCTGAATCACCGTGTTCGGGCTGTAGTTCAGCTTGCAGAAGAGCATCGCCTGGTACTGCCGGATGTGCTCCGGGCCCAGTTGATCGGGGCGGCGATGAAAGTACTGGCTGAAGTGTTCGACGCCATGGACGTACGAACGAATGGTGGTCTCGGCGAAGTTGCGGCGCCGCAACTCCTCAATCATGAGCTGACGTAAATCGGTCACAGAGGGTTCCTCCTTCTCTGCGACCAAAACTACTCGCCAGCCATAACTGCCGGCACTGCGCACGCGAATGCGTCCGTCGCAACGCGGCTTCGTTCAGGTCGGCTTGTGTGGAGGGATTTCTGGCCCTTGGCAGTCTGGAATGACGCATTCAGGCCTTAACCGGCCAAAGTGTGCTTGTTTTCCCGTGTCGCCGCAAAAGGCATTCAAATGCGATCGCCTCGTTCTTCGCACCTTGCGATCCCACGCGTCCCGATGTGAATTGCGGCAGCCGCCTGGGTCGTATTCCAGAGTCTCCTACCATGGATCCGAAGCATCCACGGCCTATTGTGGACTCGGTAGCCGCCTCAGTCTGGTGGCACTCCCGCGAGACTCAGAGGGACCACACACGGGCGGCAAAAGACGAACACACGTACCCAAGCTGAAGGAAGAAAAATCGGGCTGAAGAATAATACATCGAGCAACTCACCCGCGCCAATCCAGCATTTCCAGCATTTCAGCATTACTTGGCTCTAAAGCTTTTTGGCCGGTTATCTCCCTGTTCTCGCCAATCGAGGACAAAGGACAAAGTAGTTTGCCCTTAAGATCACCCGGCCAAGGAGCCACCCACTTTGCGCGGAAGCTCATTTTTCTCCGCGTGCGGCCGTCATTTTG
>JAJZIF010000142.1 GCA_021810735.1 Acidobacteriota bacterium | reverse complement strand
TGGGCCGACCGCAGCTCGGCCTGGAGACGCAGATACTCCTGGCGATTGGCATAGGCCATCTGCAGCGCCTGGTCGAGCGGGATCATCCGCAGGTCCGCATAGGGCGTCGTGTCGGTCAATTGGATTTCCTGATCGGCGGCGAGTCCAATTTGTCGGTTCAACGTGATCTTTGCTTTTTCAAACGCGTTTTGCTGTGCGATGACCGCTTGCTCCTGTTGCTGGTACTGGACACGCGCGCGCAGTTCGTCCAGCTTGGGCACGACTCCGGCATGATGTTCGAGTGTGGCTTGCCGCAGAATCTCCTTGTTGGTGGCCAGTAGCCCCTGGGCATTGGCCACATTTGCCGCCGCCGCCAAAGCCTGGAGGTAGGAGTCGGCGACCGTCTGGATGACCACGCCTCGGGCTGACTGGTAGCCATAGTCGACGGCGCGGATCTCTTGTTTGGCCGCGTGGTACAGTTCCAGCGAATGCAAATCGAAAAGAGTCTGATCCAGATTGGCCTGGGCAACAACCACGTTCACCGTAACCACCGCAGGGATGTTGTTCAATGCGGAAGGAAGAATGATTCCCGGTGGGAAACTATCGATAAGTTTGGAGTTGAAACCCTCCGTCGCCAGATTGATCTGAAGCCTGCTCCGTTTCGCTTCCCAGGTGACAGTCGGCGAGAGGTAGTTGATGATTTCCAGGCGTTCCCCGGAGGCAATGTCCTGATTCTGCATGGCCAGAACAGTCTGCAGATTGAATCGCAAACCACGACGGATGGCGTCATCGAGCGACAGAGGCAGAACATCTGGCATCGCCGGCCCCCCAGTCACGCTGCCGTACACGGTGTCGGGCGCAACAGTGGGGCTGGTATAGACTTGTGCGACGGCCGCCGCCGACAGCATCAGAGCTACTATCAACGCGCCCGGCAATTTTTTTAGTTGACGGATCTTCATCGGTATCAAGCTATTAGATTCGGCGGAGACTCATTCGTTGCCAAAGCTGAAAAAACGCGACGGACGAAATGCCTGCCACAATTCCACTCTACCTATAGACTATCGAGTTTTGCCGCGAGCCGGTATCTTCCGTGGAGTGGAAGAGCCGTGCAGGCGCCGGTCGCCTTCGAAACATAATTTCCTTGCCAAGCTACCGACCCGCATGTTAACTACATAGTTACTGCTGATTTCCAAAACACAAGCTCGTGGCGCGCGCATTTGAAGAGAAGGTCTTCCGCTCAAAACGGGACATACGAGGCCATTATGGAAGCATTGAATATCGGCACTACAATTCGCGGCGTGCGTTTGCAGAAAGGCATGTCGCAAGGGGACATTGAAAAAAGGACAGGCCTGTTGCGCTGCTATTTATCGCGCGTGGAGAACGGACACACGGTGCCATCGCTGGACACATTGCACAAAATTGCCAGTGCGCTGGACGTCCCGATGGCGCATTTCTTCGCCGAAAATGCGCTGAGTTATGAGATGCCGACGCAGCGATTCAGCGAGGATGAATTGCGCTTTTTAACGCAGATCCGGCGCTACGCCGCCAATCTGAATGAAAGCGATCGAAGATTGCTACTGGCGATGGTAAAGAAGTTTGCCGGGGCCGATAAGAACTAGCGCGGTCGTTTGCCGCAACGGTCGAATGACCTGAAGACCCGCTCGTACTGCGGGACTCACGCATGTCTAGACCTTCCAGAAGCGAAAAACCCCATAGCCGAACAAGACAAGAATCCCGGCGACCGCAGAAAATACGAGTCGCTGGCGTTGGAAATAGGGCTCCCGTCCGGTGCCGAGCAAAGGTGCCAGCGGGACGCCCATGGCCAGTCCGGAGAGAAATCCTCCCAGGTGGGCCATGTTGTCAATCTTGATACCCCCCGCATACAGCAGGGTGGAAGCGCCAATGACCAGATTGATGGCGGCAAAATAAATGACGCTGCGCCGCAGTCGGCGCAACTCGGCACGTGGAAAGGGGAGATGCGGCGAGTTCAGCAACAGTATAAGGACACCGGCAATCCCGAAGACAGCACCGGAAGCACCAGCGCCAACGATGCCCGGGTTCACGGCTGTACTCAGTAAATTTCCGGCGACGCCGGTCAGAATGTAAACCGCGAAGATGCCGAACGGCCCCAATAGCGGCTCGCCCAGCAGCCCCAGGTTCCAAAGGCACCACATGTTGGTGCCAATGTGGACGATGCCCACATGAACGAAAGTCGCCGTAAGCAGCCGCCACCACTGTCCATAGAGGATTTCATTCACACCACGGTTCGCGCCCCAATGGAGAATCTGCTCCGCGGTCGGGTCCCACCAGGAAACCCCGCTGAGGACCATCGCCAGATATACGACACAGCTGATGCCAACCAGAACGTAGGTCGCCGGGGCGTAGGCCCAGCCGGTTAGAAACCGCGAGCGAGTCTGCGACGGAGGAGGAGCCTGCGTGTAATATCCGGAACGCAGATCGTAGTCGGAGCGATCATTCAGATCGGCGTGATCGCGCGCTAACTCCTGAGACGCTGGAGGCAGGATCTCCGGCCGGCGACCGCCCAAGTCATTCTGTCTGTCGTTCCTGTTGATCAGATCGAACTCCCATCCTGATAATCGTGCGCTCTCTTCTACAGGCTACTGAGCGAAACGGCAGAACACAAACAACGATTTGCTGTTCTCGATGAAATCTGTGCGGTATCGGGCGCGCCGCCGCTCCGCAACCCAAGCTGGCAGATGCATTAGACTTAAGTTTGAATCCATCCCCCTAGTGGAGAAGTGCGGATCGTATGAAGCCCATTCGTCGTGCCTTGTTAAGCGTCACAGATAAATCCAGCCTGGTCGAGTTCGCGCGGGTGTTGGCGCAACATGGCGTCGAGCTTGTTTCCACCGGTGGAACGGCCCGCGCACTGCGGGAAGCGGGCCTGACGGTACAGGATATTTCAGATCTGACCGGTTTCCCTGAAATGCTCGACGGGCGGGTCAAGACGCTGCACCCCAAGGTCCATGGCGGCATCCTCTATATTCGCTCCAACGCGGAACACCAACAGGCCGTGGCAACGCATGGAATTCAGCCTATCGACATGGTGGTGGTGAATCTGTATGCCTTTGAGACAACGCTGCGCAAACCCGGCGTGCGCTTTGCGGAAATGATTGAGAACATCGATATCGGCGGCCCATCCATGGTGCGCTCGGCGGCGAAGAACTTTGAGGATGTTGCCGTCGTCACCTCGCCGGAAGATTACGCGGGGCTGAGTGAGGAAATGCGAGCGAATGGGGGGAAGCTCAGCCGAGAGACGCGCTGGCGGCTGGCGCGTAAAGCGTTTGCGCTGACTGCGACGTATGACCTGGCAATCGCGAACGCGCTGGAAGCCTTGCCAGAGTTGCCGGATGCAGGCGCGTCTCTGTCATTTCCAAAGGCAACGGATGCGCCCTTTCCCGACACTCTGCGCCTAGGCCATTCACAGATCATGTCGCTGCGGTACGGAGAGAATCCACACCAGCGAGCGGCCTTGTATGCCGATGGCAGCGGGACGGGCATTGCCGGGCTGCGCCAACTCCAGGGCAAGGAGCTGAGCTACAACAATCTAGTCGATCTGGATGCATGCTGGGAGTTGGCACAGGAGTTCAGTGAGCCAGCCGTAGCGATTATCAAGCATACCAACCCATGCGGCGCTGCCACAGCCGGTAGCATTGCGGAGGCATATCGCAAGGCGCTGGCTTCCGATCCAATTTCGGCGTTTGGATCGGTGATTGGCATCAATCGCGAAGTAGACGGGGAGGCCGCCGCCGAGATCGTGAAGTTGTTCGTCGAGGCGATTGTCGCGCCCAAATTCAGCACAGAAGCGAAAGAGATTTTTGCCGCCAAAAAGAATCTGCGGCTGGTCGAGGTGGAGCCGGCAGAGACCACCCGCGTACTGAAGCAAATTTCCGGCGGACTGTTATTACAGGATGCGGACCGCGGCCACATCGAAGCCGACGCGCTGAAAATTGTCACCAAACGCCAGCCCACGCTGGACGAGATCGCGGCGTTGCTGTTTGCCTGGCGAGTTGCCAAACACGTCAAGTCGAACGCAATCGTCTATGCGCGCAACGGCCAGGTATTGAGCGTTGGCGCAGGTCAGATGAGCCGGGTAGATGCGGCGAAATTTGGCGCCATGAAAGCTATTTTGCCGCTGGCCGGCTGCGTGGCTGCGTCAGATGCCTTTTTTCCGTTTCCAGACGGCCTGGAAGTCGTACTAGAAGCAGGCGCTACGGCGGTAATCCAACCGGGCGGATCGGTACGAGACTCTGAAGTCATTGCTGCAGCGGACCGACTGAACGCCGCCATGGTCTTTACTGGAATGAGGCATTTCCGGCACTAGGTTCTTCCTGATAGAAGGCTCGATTTTCCCGCCCCCACGACATGCTTCGGCGTACAATCCAGCGTACAATCAAGTAAAAGGGGCTCAATTGCTCTATCTCCGCGCGAATACGACGCGGCACAGGGTGCGAGGTAGCGTTTTAAATGACGAAGGTTCGTGTCGCCGGCGAGGAACCCCTTTCTCCGTGGAGATGGCAAATAGCACTTGCGCTCGGAGCGGTGGTTGCGTTTTCGGCAGCTGCGGTTGGTCAAACCGGCTCCGTTCCTGGAACGACGCACCCCGGCGGCGCTTCCTCGGGAATCGATACTACTCCACCGAATAGCGCGGAAAGCGCCGTTCCGCAGACTGGGAGTGCAACATCCCCGCAGCCGGTTGGCGAGACCGGCAAACGCTCCCAATCCTACTATCATTTCGCTCTCGGCCATCTGTACGAAGACTCCGCCGAAGAGTCTGGACGCCCTGAGCTGGCCGTGCAGGCCATTGAACAGTACAAGCTGGCCCTGGTGCAGGATCCTGACTCGGTGTTCTTGCAGAACACTCTTGCCGACACGTATTTCAAGCTGGGGCGCATCCGCGAGGCCATTGAAACCGCGCAAAGAATACTCAAGGACCATCCCGACGACCTGGAGGCGCACAAACTGCTGGGGCGCGTCTACCTGCGGTCGCTGGGCGACACTGAAAACGGCCAGCAACCGGGTCCCATGCTGGATCTCGCAATTCAAGAATTCCAGAAAATTGTCCAGTTGCAGCCCAACAGCGTGGAAGATCACCTGCTGCTCGGTCAACTGTTCACGCTGAAACACGATACAGCGAACGCAAAGGCGCAGTTTGAGGCAGCGCGCAAAGTCGACCCGAATGCGGAAGATGTGGTGCTGAATCTGGCGCGCCTGTATGGGGAGCAGAACAACCTGCCGCAAGCCATCGGCGTGCTGCAGAGCGTTCCGGAGGATGAGCGCACTTTCAAAATCGATTTGGCTTTGGGCGCGGCTTACGATCAAGCAGGCAATGTGAAGCTAGCGATTGCGGCATATCAGGGCGCACTCAACCTCCAGCCGAACAGCCTGGATGCGCAGCGCGGCTTGGCTGAAGATTTGCTCGGCGATGGTCAAGCCGATGCCGCGCTGAAGATTTATCAGGGTATCGCCGCGCAGGATCCGGAAGATGTCCACTCCTTTCTCAGGATTGCGGAGTTGGAACGCGCGCAGGGACACTGGAAACAAGCCGAGGCTGCACTGGACCACGCCAAGACGCTCAATCCCGACTCAGCTGAGGTGCTGTATAACGAGGCTCTGATGAACGAGGCCCAGGGCCATCTCAACCAGGCGGCTGAGATTCTGCAACAGCTGGCGGACAGCACTCGCCATGTCAGTCAGCAGTACACCCCCGACGAAAAAAACAATCGCGCAATTTTTCTCGATCGTCTGGCCAGCGTATACCGCAACCAGAACAAGACCGAGCAGGCCATTGGCGTCTATAAGGAAATGATTGCGCTGGGCGGGAACGATGCCGAGCGGGGATACCAGGGCGAAGTGGATGCCTATCGTGACGCCAAGATGCTGCCGCAGGCGACCATCGCCGCAGAGCAGGCCGTGCAGGCGCTTCCGAAGAACGTTGACCTGCAACTCACGCTCGCCGGGCAACTGGTCGATACCGGTAAAGCGAAAGAAGGGATTGCGCTCGCCAAGGCCCAGTTGAATGGCACCAAACAGGATCGCGTCGTCTGGCTCACCCTGACGCAGATTTACACCCGCCTGCATAAGTGGAAAGATGCTTCGTTGGCGATCGATCAGGCGCAAAAACTTGGCGCCTCCAAGCAAGACATGAGCCTGAACTATTTTCTTCGCGGGGCGCTGGAGGAAAGGCAGAAGCACATCGACGCGGCCGAACAACAATTTCGGCAGGCGCTGGCTTTGGACCCAGACAATGCTTTGACGCTGAACTATTTGGGATACATGCTGGCGGATCACGATCAAAAGCTGAATGAAGCGCTGCAACTGGTGCAACATGCGGTCAAGCTGGACCCCGAAAATGGAGCCTACCTGGATTCGCTGGGGTGGGTACGTTACAAGCTCGGCCAATACGAACTTGCCGAGCAGACGCTGCAAAAGGCGATCGCGTTGATGCCGAAGGATCCGACTGTCCATGACCATCTCGGCGAGGTATACGCTTCAACCGGCCACCTGCAGCAGGCAGTCGCACAATGGGAAAGCTCGCTTGCGAATTACGCGGACTCCGCCCCGGCAGACGCCGAGCAATCCGATGTAAACAAGGTGCGCAAGCGGCTGGATAAAGCCAAGGTCAAGCTGGCCAAGGAAGAGACTCACGCATCCGTTCCGCACGAGTGAGAGCACCGCTTACCCTCTCATGCAGGCCACCTCACTCAGTTTCTGTGCTGTCGTCGGAGACGCCGCCGATCCGCTCGCCGCGCGGGAGCACAAGGAAACCCCTCACGCATATCGTTCGGCATTCCAGCGCGATCGCGACCGCGTGATCCATGCGCGTGCCTTTCGACGGCTGGCTGGCAAGACGCAAGTATTCACCCACCGCGACTCCGACCACTTCCGCAGCCGCTTGACCCACACCATTGAAGTCACCCAGATCGCTCGCACGGCTGCCGCAGCGTTGGATTTGAACGAGGACCTGGCGGAAACGCTGGCGCTGGTGCATGACATTGGGCATCCTCCCTTTGGCCACGCCGGGGAACAGGCGCTCGATCGTCAACTGCAGCAGTATGGCCTTCACTTCGACCATAATCTGCACGCGCTTCGCATTGTGGAATATTTCGAGCAACGCTATGCTGGGTTTCGCGGACTTAACCTGACATTGGCGGTGCGAGAAGGCATTATCAAGCACTCGCGCGACTATTCACTCGCGGAGCATCCTGAGCTGCGGGCTTATCTGCTGGATGAACTGCCTCCGCTGGAAGCCCAACTGATCGACCTGGCCGATGAAATCGCCTATCTGACCGCGGATATGGACGATGGCGTGGAAGCGGAAATTCTCTCGCCGGGAGATCTGTGCCGCAATGTCTCGTTGTTTGAGGAATTTTATCGGAAGATGGAGATTCGATATCCGGACACCGCTCCCAAACTGCTGTTCCATGAAGCGCTCAAGCGAATGCTCAATGCTTTGGTCAACGACCTGGTAGTAAACACACATCGCAGGGTAATGGAAGGTGAAATCGATTCTCTCGTCGCGGTCCGCCATGCCGGACGCAGGCTCGCGGCGTTTTCTGAAGAGATGGAGCAGCGCCGCCATCAGGCCAAGCAGTATCTTTTACAGGAGCTCTACCACGCGCACTACCTGGAACGGGACCATGCGCTGGCCGAGGAAATCATCGCGGGACTGTTTCAACACTGGATACGGCATCCGCTGGAACTGCCCATGCATCACGAAACGCAAATCGCCAGCGAGGGCGCTCCGCGCGTGATTGCCGACTACATTGCCGGAATGACGGACCATTTCATTTCTGAGCAGTGGGGGCACGTACAGGCATCGCGAAAAAAATAATTCGTGTGGAAGAAATTTTTCCGCTGACTTGCCGACGATAGAGCGGATTGACAGTAGGTGTAGTTATTTGTGAAAGGGAGTCATTCTGAACCCTTCGGCTACGCTCAGGGCAGGCTCCGCGCAGCGGAGTGAAGAATCCAGATGATATGCGCCTGGTCATTGCCGCCGTCGCCCTCTGGATTCTTCGCTTCGCTCAGAATGACTCCTTCCATTTTGATCGCAGTATCTGTAAATCCGCTCTAGGAGGCTCGCGTCAGTCCGTCACGGATTGCGCGCTTTCGACCCAGGCGGTGTAGATCATGTCGCGCAACATGGTGACGCCCGCAGCCAGTCGTTCCGCGGTGAAGCTGCGCGATGCCGCCGATCCATGGCCCTCGAACCCACCCCGTTTTTCGAAGCGATACACCTGGGCGACCTGTCGATGCGTCGTCTGCAAGTAGAACAGGAACTCCTGAAACGGCATCTGCAGAACCCGAGCGGCTGGAATGAGCGGCTGGATGTCCTGGGCGTTCAGATTATTG
>JAJZIF010000141.1:7522-8423 GCA_021810735.1 Acidobacteriota bacterium | reverse complement strand
GCTCTATCTCCGCACCGTGTTCGCCCGGATCGCTTCGCATCCAGTCAACCGCATCGACGAGCTCCTGCCCTGGAACCTCGCCGCCAATCTCGAATCCGCCACCAGGGCCGCCTGATCCTTATCGCACAAGTCCCCACTTAAAAAATACGTGGGTACTTAAGGCCACCAGAACTTCGATATCAATGCATCGCTGCCATCCCGAAGTCAACCGGGTCAGGCTGTACGCTTACGGGAGTGCGAAAACTTCTGGACACTACCGGCGCTTGCCGGCTCTCCGTGGCGCGAACATCTCGCGGTTTCCTCATGCTCTCCACGTGGCCAGGTTTGCCGCCCGCGACGTAAGTACCTCATTTGAGGCCGAATACGCCTCATCATTACTCACTCAGATTCGGTCAGAATTGTGGGTAATTGAAAGTCAGGCTGTACGCTTACCCGCACGGGATAATTGGCAATTTGCGAGATGTACTACAAGAGGGGCAGATGCCGCTGGATTACCGCTTATCTTACGAGTTCCAGCGCAGGATTCAAGACGAAGCGCCACACCACTGACCGGACCACGCTGCTCGTACTCCACGACCAGGCGATGGATGCTGTAATTACCGTCAGGGCCACAACGGTCTTGATCGAAAAAAACACACCTGGAGCAACTGCGGCGGCGATAAGCACGAACATGCCTCCTGGTAACACGCGGCGCCATCCGGGGATCTGTCCCGCAACGGCAAAAAGGAGGATAGCGTCAACCACAACGCGAAGCGTCCATGCCCACGCCGCTCCGACCAGACCATAGGAATGCAAGGCAAACCACAATAGTCCCAGAAAAGGAAGCAGTTCGCTGGCGTGGAATATCGCGGGCAAATCAGGGCGTCCTGTGGCCTGTAGGTGGCCAAAAGGAATGAATGCG
>JAJZIF010000141.1:0-7512 GCA_021810735.1 Acidobacteriota bacterium | reverse complement strand
GCCCAAATACCAATTAAAATAATGATGCCGACCGGCGCAGCATGAGCGGCGAAATTGGGTCCAACCCAGTGCTGCATGAACAGGGGCAGAGCCACGATTCCAACCACGATAAGGGGCGTCATGATCGCGCTCAGCGTGGCCACTGCTTCCGAAGCCAACTGCTTGCTAGCTTCCGAACTCGCTCGGGACCACTTTGGGAAAAGACTATTAGCGACAGCAGCCGGAATGACTGAGGCGCGGGCAGCCAAATTGAAGGGGACCGTATAGAAAGCTACCGCCTCGGCATTCAGCACGCTGCCGATCAGGAGGCGGTCCACCATTTCTAAAATTGGACCAATCAGATTCGTGACAGTGACCCAGCCGCCATAGGAAAAGAGTGTCTTAACATAGGCGCGATCAAACTTCCCTCCGGTCCCGAGAGGCAAAACTCGCGCTATTTTGAGAAAGTTCGGAATCGCACCCATCATCCGCGCAACGAGTACAGTCGGGATGAGCCACGCCAAATCTGGACCATGCCAGTATGCGACGGCTAATGGAGCCACCTGCGTCAAGATTATGGTCACTACCGTAACCGAATTGAGATAGCCGAATTTCTCGCGGGCCTGCAACGCTCCGCCAAAAACCCCGGTGACGACTGATACGGTTACAGATACAGCCAGCCAGGGAAGGCTCCTCATCACCTCTGCCCGAATTGCCACTGGCATTTTGAAAGCATACATGAAGACTGGGCGTGCTATAACATACAACACGATCCCTCCGGCAACCCCGAATGCCAGGTTCACTGTCAGCGCGGTCCAGAAGACGCCTTCGCGCTCCCTGGCCTGTTCGGGCGCGCTAAGTCGGGCGAGGTGATACAAAGCAGCGCGCGTAATGCCCGGATCAAAAACGCCAAAATACCCTAAGATAAGCCACACTAGCGCCAGCACACCATATCGTGGGTTACCGATCAGATGCAGATATATCGGAACGGTGATCAGGCTGACGATCATTGGCAAGACGGAACCAGCCAGATTGTAGAGTGTGTCGCGCTTAACGCTCATGGTTCCCAATTCCTTGCGTCTATTTCAAAAGTGCCTGCCCTGTCCCATTAACAGACAACCGGTAAAGACTCCCGCCTTCAGCGGTGTTGCAGGTTCGTGCTCGGCTTAAGGGTACAGCGCCGGAATCGGCGATATGATACGGGGCGCGATGGAGTCACACCCGTTCTGATCTGCACCTGAAATACCAGCGGAAAGGGCCAAACACATGGCAGCCTTCAGATCAGCAGTTAAGTCCGGAACAGGAGCGAGCGGGCACGAAAGACTAAATTGAAAATATGCACCTTCAGCCTGAGAAGAAGCAAAGAGGCGTTCTCGGATGCCTTGTTCGAACGGTACTGCAACAGCCCCATGCCGAACTGGTTTTGCAGTTGACAATATTTGTAATCGTCAACATGCTGCCTTATAAAATCTTCCACGGCGGCCCGTACCCCATTGCGAGGTCCGCCTTCATATATTGCATTGCAGAGTTGCGAATTCACACCCCCGTCCTCACATAGTTTGCTTTGTCCCCTAATCATGCCTTTAATGGCGTAGGGCTGGCGAAACTCCGCGGGAATCGTATCCGGCTGGTAATACATATCTCGTCGACCGTAGGGCCAGACGACGTCATGCAAAAATATGACGCCGCCCCTTCGCAGTAGTCCGCGCTGCTGAATTGTCTGCAATTCATTATAGACTGTATACCAGTTATGATCGCCGTCTATAAGAATGCAATCGTAAGTCCCTACGACTGATCGAAGCGCGTCCAAGCTGAGAGCCTTCAGCACTGTTACCCTGGGATCACTGGAATACTTGCGGACCAGGTCGGTATCCAGACACGGATCGATGATACAGTGTTCCACATTCGACAGATGCAGGATCTCGTCCGTACTTACACCATTGCTTGCTCCGATCTCACAAAATCTCTTCCACCCCTGCTTCTTCGCAAAAGGGAGTATCCAACTTCGAACAAACTCTCGCATATCTGCTCCCGCACCGGGAATCCCGGACCTCCACGATTGGCATCCGAATCTAACCCCAGTCTACACTCGGCCACCTGTTCGCCGGGACCGATCTCCCGAAGATTTTCCACGTTAGAAGACAAGCATCGGATTACTGGGCCAGCACCAATGAAATGCAAAAGACGGATCCCTGCGGCCACTGCGATAAGGAAGCGAAAGTTTGCAGTTGCCTCTCCGTCGAAATCCGGTTGAGTTGCTTGCGACCTGGCTCTGGCGCGCCGGTATGGCGAACGCGAAGATGAATTTCCAGTCATGGTTCGCCAAGCTGTAATAGCCCTACGTTCGGGATGAGATTCGATAGACTTCTCCGGGAGTTCGCGATCCAATCAAGGAACGCAGATATAGAAGGGATCGCGAATGCCGGATTGAGCCCTTTGAGCCCATTCAGGCCGCAAAAACACGCGACTACGTCAGAAACGAGGACAGAGTCGGATTTTCCCAGATGGGGGGTGGTGGCCAGGGACGGGATCGAACCGCCGACGCCGGCCTTTTCAGGGCCGCGCTCTACCACTGAGCTACCTGGCCGCCGGATGGAAACCAGCGCTAAGGGGAGCGGATCGAAACTGCGGAAGGGATGAAGCCGCGCTCGTCCAACAACCTCAGCCAGTATAGCAAACGGATCGGCGACAGAAATAGCAGCCTTCATAAGCTCGGGCTGCTCGGCTCCGCGAGGGAGATCGCGAGGACCTGGCCTGCCGCAACCACGCAGGACATAAGGCGACGAGAACGTAATTCCCGGGGGCAGGGCGGCAAAGGGCCGACGCAATGTTGCTGCACAAGACGACGAAAGAGCCGCGAGCCCGAGAAAACGGTTGCCTGCATCCCTCCCGATGGAGTACTAGAAGAACATACCGCCCCCCAGCCGGCAATCGCAGCTTTTCCTGATGGGCCAGGAGCGCCATCTTCCTGGATGGCAAATCTCCCGCCGACGACGATGCATGTGTCTGTGCCTCGCCCAGAAGGATTGTTCTGAGAACGATGACGTTTGCTAACCCGGGTAGGAACAGGCGGCCGAGGCTGATCCCCGGGCCATGAGGAGCCATGGATAGACGGACTGACGTGAAAGGACGGGGCTCCTGGGCCACAGGAAGAGCCAATCGCGGCCTGCGCCTGAGCGGATTTGCCGCTATCCTCGGACTGCTGGCGCTGCAGGCTCTGCCCTGCCAAAGTCAGGTGCGGCGTCATTCCCTGTCCGTTCTGCGAAAGATTGAAGCCATTCGAAGCCTGACCCCGGAACAACTGGCAAAGTCACCTCCCGTTCACGTGCGCGGTGTGGTGACGTATTACGACTCCCCTACCCCGAACCTGTTCATACAGGACGATACCGGGGGAATTTGGGTGGATCTGCGAGGCACGACGGGCCAGCCTCCACAGCCCGGTGAAGTGCTGGATGTGCGGGGTGTGGCGGAGGAGGGGTTTAGCCCGTACATCGCGCATCCTGTCTGGAAGGCGGTTGGACACGCACCCCTGCCCAGGCCTCTGCATCTGGCCTACGAACAGGCCGCAACCGGCACTTACGATGCGCAGTGGGTGGAAGTGGACGGAGTTGTGCGGTCGTTTGTGGAAGAGGCGGCCGGGAACATCCTGGTGATCGATGTGGCGACTCCCACGGGCGCCTTCAAGGTGCGGGTGCCGAACTACGTCGCGAAATTCCCCATGTATCTGGTCGATGCGATGGTGCAGTTCCAGGGCGTGTGTGGATCGGCATTCAACCGTCTGGACCAACTGGTGGCGATTCACCTGATGATGCCGTCGCTGGCGGATGCCAAGATCCTGCAGCCGGCGCCGCGGCATCCTTTTCACATCCCGGCAACACCGATCGCGCAGATACGCAGGTTTTCCTCTGACCTGCCGGATATGCATCGGGTGCTGGTGCGGGGAATCGTGACGGCACGTTTTCCGGGCAAGGGCCTCTACATGATGGATTCCACGGGCGGCGTCTACGTGGAGACTCAGGACGGGACGCCGGTCAGGGCGGGAGATGAGGTTGAGGTGCTTGGATTCCCGGCGGCGGGCGAATACAGCCCGGTGCTGGAATCAGGAGTGATCCGGTATATGCACCGGCACGTTCTGCTGCGCCCGGCGATGATCACCGGGCATATGGCCATGCACGGAGCTTACAACGCGCGCCTGGTGAGCATTGACGGTACCGTGGAGTCGATCCGTCGCCATTCCGGGATGCTCTCACTGGTCATCGACTCGAAAGATCACGTTCCCTTCGAAGCGAATTTATCGAACGGAAGCAAAACACCGCTGGATGCGCCCACCGGAAGCAAGGTAGAGCTGACGGGTATCTGCACGATCAGGACAGACTCCAATGGGAACCCATCGGATTTCCAGATTGTGCTGCGCAGCGCGGCCGATGTGCGGGTACTGCAACGCCCGCCATGGCTAACCGCGCGCCGGGCGGCGTATCTGGTCCTGCTGGTCCTGTCCGTGGCGCTGGCGATCCTTGGATGGGTGGTGATCCTGCGCCGGCGTGTGCGGCGGCAGACGAGGATCATTCAGCTGAAACTGGAGAACGAGGTGGCGCTGGAGGAGCGGTATCGGCGGGTGTTCGAGCGGAATCTGACCGGACTCTATATCGCGAATCCGGACGGGACAATTGTGGACTGCAACGACGCGTGCGCGCGCATTCTGGGATTCGCGGGCCGCGAGGAACTGCTCGAGCATCACGAGGAAGCGGAGAAGATCACCAGGCATCTTTATCCCGGGAACGAAGAAAGCCCGATCGTCAACGCCGAACATCGATTCCAGCGCCGGGATGGCGGGTGGGCATGGGTGTTGAGCAACGCGCGGACTGCGCCGCAAGGCGGCCATGGCGACGCAGTTCTGGAAGGCGCGCTGGTGGACATCACGGACAGAAAGCTCGCGGATGAGCGCATCCAGACGCTGGCCTACTACGATTCGCTGACAGGGCTGCCGAATCGAACCCTGCTGCAGGACCGGCTGCGGAAGGCGGTAGCCAGCGCGCGGCGCCACAAAGAGAGGCTGGCAGTTCTGTTTCTGGATCTGGACCGATTTAAAACGATCAACGATTCGCTGGGACACTCCTGCGGAGACCAGTTGCTGCTGGAGATGGGCAGAAGACTGCAGGCGGCGGCGCGCGAACAGGACACGGTGGCACGGCTGGGCGGCGATGAGTTTTTGGTCGTGCTGGGAGCCGTGGAAGAGGGCGCTGACGCCGCAGTGGTGGCGGAGAGGGTTGCGCACGAGGTCAGCCGTGAATTCCACCTGCAGGGACGGGCGCTGAGCGTGACCTGCAGCATCGGAATCAGCCTCTACCCGGAGCACGGCGATGACGTGGAGACGCTGATCAAGAACGCCGACGCGGCGATGTACTCCGCCAAAGAAGGTGGGCGGAATACTTTCCGGTTCTTCACCTCGGAGATGACGGAATATGCGGTGGAACGGCTGGAACTGGAGAGCAGCCTGCGCGTGGCCCTGGAGAGGGAGCAGTTTTTCCTGGTGTATCAGCCGCAAATTGATGTAAAAACTCGCGAGATTGTCTGCTGGGAGGCGCTGCTGCGCTGGCAGCATCCGGAACTGGGACTGGTGCCGCCGGGACGGTTCATCCGCGTGGCGGAAAACAGCGGCATGATGATTCCCATTGGAGAATGGGTGCTGCGAACGGCATGCCAGCAGGCTATGGGCTGGGGCATGGACGCTCCGGCAGTGGCCGTGAATGTGTCGGCGGTGCAATTCCGTCAGGAGGGATTCTGCCGACAGGTGAGAAGGGCGCTGCGGGAGAGCGGACTGCCCGCCGAGCGGCTGGAACTGGAGATGACGGAGAGTCTGCTGATGGCGGGCGAGGACGCGACGTTTCAGGTTCTGGCAGAGCTCAGAGAGATGGGTGTGCGGGTGGCGATCGACGATTTCGGCACAGGGTATTCCAGCCTGAGCTATCTGCGGCAGTTCCAGGTCAACAAGCTGAAGATCGACCGGAGCTTCATTCATGAGGTTGCGGTGAATACGGATGACCAGGCCATCACGGCTGCGATCATTCAGATGGCGAAGTGCCTGAATCTGCGTGTGACCGCGGAGGGCGTGGAGAATGAGGAACAACTGTTGCTGCTGCGCGATTACGGCTGCGACGAAGTGCAGGGCTTTATGTTCAGCACACCGGTGACAGCGGAAAAGATCGCAGAGACGATCGGCGAAGTGGCTGCGTCGACGGCGATTCCGGTGAGCCTGCGCGAACCGTAACCACCGGACCAGGAAGTGGCGAAAAGAGTATTCCCTGTCAGCACTGTCCAGCTACAATCCCTGAAGATATGTCCCGATTTTCAGTTTCTGGTCGGTTTTTCAGCATCGCCTGCGCCGGGCTCGCGCTCGCAGGCGTGGCCATGTCCGCGCACGCACAGAAGGTAGACAGCAATCCACTGTACCGGGAGCCCGCGGTGCAGCAGGCCTTTGGTCAGGTCTACCGCATGAATTACAAAGTGGCGATCGGCGAATTCGAGAAGATCCAGGCCCAGAATCCTGGAAATCCGATGGCGACGGATTATGTGCTGGACGCGGTGGTCTTTCAGGAGCTCAACCGGCAGGACCTGCTGGATTCGACTTTCTACGCCAACGATGGCTTCCTGTCCGGAGGGCACACGGTGGCGGCGGACCCGCAGGCGCGGGCCCGCGTAAAGTCGCTGAGCAGCGAAGCAATCGGCCAGGCCAACGCGGAACTGAAGTCGAACCCCAACGACGTGAATGCGCTGTTTGCCCGGGGTTGGGCGAAGGCTCTGGAGGCGGTGTATTCAGGCATGGGGGAACGGGCGTTTGGGGCGGGTCTGCGGCAGGCACTGTCGGCCAAGGGCGATTGCGACCGAGTGCTGCAACTGGATCCAAATTACGTGGACGCAAAGCTGGTGACCGGAGTCTACCAGTACGTTGTGGGAACATTGCCGCTTGCCTTTAAGCTGCTCTTCGGGTTTGTCGGGATTCATGGGTCAAAGAGCCGCGGAATGACGGCCCTGGAAGACGACGCGGCACACGGGACGGTTACTCAGGTGGAAGCAAAGACAGCCATCATGCTGTTCCTGCGGCGCGAAGGAAAATATGCGGAGGCAGCGCAGGTTGCGCAGGGCCTGGCGCAGCAATATCCACACGGTTTCCTGTTCCGGCTGGAGCAGGCGAACCTGCAGAAGGATGGCGGCGAGGGCATGACGGCGGTGTACACCTACGAGCATCTGATCGCCCTGGCCAAAAAGCCCGGCTACTTCGACTCCGCACATGTGGAGCTGGCCTACTTTGGACTCGGCGAAGCGCTGCGCGGGCAGAAGAAATATGCGGCGGCGGTGCAGGCCTATCGAGACGGAGCGTTCCAGCCGATGACGAGCACGGAGCTCAAGCGGCGCTGCCTGCTGAAAGCCGGGGAGACTTACGACCTGATGAACGAGCATGCCAAAGCGGTGCAGCAGTACGACGCTGTGCTCAGCGCGGGCAGTGATACCGTTCAGGGTAATCTGGCCCGCAAA
>JAJZIF010000140.1 GCA_021810735.1 Acidobacteriota bacterium | reverse complement strand
TGGACATTCTGAGGAGTGTCATGCAGCACGATGTCTGCCTGCGCGACCATTCCGATGCAGATGCCGATGTCGTTTACCACTGGCAATCTGCGCACGGCGTGGGTCTGCATGAGGGATTCGCAAACAGCCAGTGTGTCATTGGAATTGCAGGTGATCGGATTGGGGGTCATGGCTCGCGAGACCGGAGTGGCCGCGGGGGCGCCCTCCGCGATGAGCCGGACACAAATGTCGCGATCGGTGACGATGCCGAGCAAGCGTCGATGATTCTGGCTTTCGACCACGGGAAGAGCGCCGACCCGGTGTTCGCGCATAAGGTTGGCCGCTCGTTGAATCGAGTCAGTCGCAAGACAGCAAATTGGTTGGGTTGACATGATTTCACGTACAAGCATGGTGATTCCTCCTTCTGCAGAGAGCGGGAGTGCACACCGGGACAGAGCGGAGGAAAAGGTCACGGTGTGATGGATAGATGATCGACCACGTTGGAGACGCCGGGCGCGGCCCATGCGGCGCGCTGAGCCTCTTCCCTTTCCACCCAGGAGCGCACGTTGCCATGCAGTTCTACGGTGTTATCGTGCGTGGTCACAAAAATTCGATGGGAGTCCACTTCAGCGCTTCTGCGCAGGGCTGATTCAATCGCCTCTTTTACCTTTTGTGGCGTAACGGTCGGCTGTACCCTGATTTCATTGGTAATTCCGCGAATTCCATTGACGCCGGCAGCAGCGGTTTCGGCGTTCCGTCGCTGGTAATCCCAGCCCACGACACCTTCCAACGTGACATAGCCTTCGCGAACCGTAGTGATGATTTTCTCGTCCGGGACGAGCGGGTGCATTCTTAGGGAATGCACGACGTCGCGGGCAATTTCTGGATCAGTGCGCGCCAACTGCGGCTTGACCTGGATATCATTCACCAGAGACTGAACGCCATAGACAGCTTTGGCCGCGCGCTCGGCCGCAAACTTCTCAAGATAACTGTGGACAAAGCCAGTGAGAGCCGCGATGCCATTCCTGACAGACACCAAAATGTCTTTCGATCGAATGGAGGGATCCCACTCGATCTCACGAAGCACATTGTCACGGATCTGTTTGTCCGAGGGTTGAGCCCGCAACGCTTCTGCCATGGAATTTCTCCTTTCGAAGGAGGCCGTTCGAGTGAAGCTACAAACACACAGCTCCCAGTGATTTGCCTCACCTGCCTGGAGTGACTCCCGTCACACCTACGTTGGTTAGATGCGCGCACACTGGCGACAGGTAAAGCGGTAGTGTTTTCAGTCCTCACCGCGGATTTCCCTTCTCCCTTCCTGACGACTTCCGCCTGCCGCCTTTTGAGCCCGGAGGTGATGCATGGTTTCCGGTGATCTGGAATTGAAAGCCCATGTGGAAGAGCAACTTAGTGTCGATCCGATCTTGGATGCAGCCTCGATTGGCGTCAGCGTAAGGGATGCCGTGGTGACCCTTCATGGTTATGTGCGCAGCTTCTCAGAACGATACGCGGCAGAGGAAATCGTGATGAGGATTCACGGCGTGCGCGCTTTGGTGAACGAACTGGAGGTGCGCCTCCCTGCAGACAGCGAGCGCCGCGATGAGGACATCGCCCGGACGGCTGCGTCCGTGCTGCTGTGGCATTCGGCGATTCCCGAAGACCGCATCAAAGTGGAGGTTTCTTCGGGATGGGTGACCTTGCGCGGCGACGTGGATTGGCACTACCAGCGCGTGGCCGCGGAACGGGCAGTACGCGACCTGATGGGAGTGCGCGGCGTGAGCAACCAGATCTCTGTCGCGAACAAAGCGCTGAAAGCAGAGATACGAGACCGCATCCATGAAGCACTGAAGCGAAACGCGATCATGAATGCACAGGGCGTAAGGGTTGAGGTTGAGGGCGACAAAGCTGTTCTCTCAGGCACCGTGCAAACGCTTGAGCGGCGCCTGGAAGCGGAACGGGCAGCATGGAATGTTCCTGGCATCGCCCACGTAGACAACAACATTCGCGTCGCTTGAGAGCGCAAAGTCATAAAGAAGGTGCCTATGCCAGCACAGGTAATTCGCGAGGAATCTTTCTCTCCCAAAGAGCACATGCAGGAATTGCAGGAGATGCATGGACAGTGCGTTTCCCTCTATTTGCCTCTCAACGGCGCACAGGAGGGAGCCACACTGTTCCCTACCCGCATGAGGGCGGCATTGAACAAGGCCAAGCAACTTCTTACCGAAGAGTTTGGCGACGAAGCGGCAAGTGAATGGCCACCGGAGGAGTTGACCGGATTCGGACAGAAGGTACGTCGTGGACCGCAGTACGGTGGCATCGCCGTCTTTTGCTGCGATGGCCATACGCGCATCATTCATGCCCCGAAACAGTGGAACGAGGGCGTGCATGTGGGAAATGAGTTTTATATACGGCCGCTGCTGTCGCTGCTGATGCGTCCGGCGGCCTTTTACCTGCTGGCTTTGGGTGAGCAGAATATCCGCCTTCTGCTCTGCACTTCAGAGGGCGCGAAGGATGTCGCACTTTCTGATGATTTACCAGGAAATTTGACCGAAGCCACACTCTTTGAGCAGCCGGACCACAACCTGGAACAGCGCTCCACTTCTGGGGCAATGATGACGGGGAAGCGCGGAATACGGTTTGGAACCAGCGCCGACGAAGAAAAGCGCGACGTCTACCTCCGGCAGTTTTTCTCGAAGTTGGATGCGTCGCTCCGGGCACTGCTGACGAGCCAGCAGTATCCGTTGATGCTGGCGGGCGTAAAGCGACAATTGGCTCTGTACGCAGATGTGAACACCTATGAACATCTGCTGGGGGATCACATTGAGGGCAGCCCCAAGTGGCTGTCATCCGTCGACCTGTACCAACTTGCGGGCGAGGCGTGGGCAGCGTTTCAGAAAGCTACGGAAATTGAAATCCTGAAAGAGCTTGATCGTGCCGACTCGCAGGCAAAGCTGGTGAAGGATACGCTCGAACTCTTGCCGGCGGTCGAATCCGGGAGAATCCACCATCTTGTGCTGCCCGAGATGGAAACGGGTGATGCAACCGATGACATGGTGAATCATCTTGCGGTTGCTGCACTGCGTCTAGGGACTCACGTGTCGGTGTTCAGCAGCCACTCCGTGCCAGGCGGAAGCGCTGCTGGAATTCTGCGCTACGGGCGCGAGGAGAAACCGGTGCGTGCAAGAGCGTCCTAGCCATACTCCTGAAAGAGATGTTTGTCTGCTGGATCATTTGCATCACCGCCCGCATCCATCATGCGAACCCACGGGATCATTGAATGTTGACAGAGCTGAAAGGCAAGTGAAATCCAGAGACATCGCAGATTATGGCAGGCGCACAAGCACGAGCTGACCGCATGCGCGCCGGAGAGCAAAGGAGGATGTATATGGACGAGATTCTCAAGCTCATGCTCAGCCGGCATTCCTACCGCGGGCCCTATGATCCCAATCGCCGCATCCGGCAAGAAGACCTGACGATGATTCTGGAAGCAGCACAGTGGGCGCCGACGGCGCATAACATGCAAAATTTTGAAGTTGTCGTGGTGAATGACAAGCAAATGCTCGCAGAAATTGGGAATCTTCCGGTCCGTCTCTCGGAGTCTTTCCTGCGGGAAAACTATGCACAGCTTTCCTTTACAGAGGAAGAATTTCGCAGACGCAGAACAGGCGTATTGGCCAGCATGTTTCCCGCGTCATGGACAGAACCCGGCGAATGGCAGCCCGATGGCGGCGGCACACTTTCTCAGCTTGCGTTTCTGAGCCGATCGATGCAGGATACCCCGCTGCTTCTGATTGTCCTATACGATACGCGGCGACGGGCGCCTGCCTCAGAAGGAGATGTGCTTGGATTCATCAGTCTGGGATGTGTACTTGAAAATATGTGGCTGATGTCCGAGTCACTTGGACTCAGCCTGCACGTATTGAGCGCCTTCAGCGGCGACACGGTTGAGCAGCAAGTGAAATACCTGCTGCAGATACCGGATTTTCAACGCATCGCCTATGCATGCAGCCTTGGCTATCCAGCGCCCCGCAAGGTGGAATATCTCCGCGTGCGCCGGGAGCTGCAGGATTTCGTGCACTACAACCGATTTGGAAATCGTGACCTGGAGTGGCCTGCCGCAGCTACAGAAAGTAAAGAAGCGAAATCAAAGTAACCCACTGCGATCTCGCCTTAACGATGCCGCGCCAAGTCATTCCCAGATGGGCTGCGCAGGAATCAGCCGGAGGCAAGAATGATGTTTGCGTAGGGAATGGTGTCTCCGGTCCGAATGAGTCCAATCGCGTCCGGCACACGTCGTTTGAGCACAAGATGCGGCTCGTAGTCGGTGGGCGTATTGCCAATCACATTGGCAAATGCTGCTTGCACTTCCTGGCTGTTGTATCTTCTGAATTCTTCCGCCATGAAGAATCTGCCGACGGAGAAATTTCCGCGAATGGCGCTCAGGACGTCGAGAACCCGTGGGATATCGTCGACGAGAGAAAGATCGACCGTCTCGATTCCTGGCCAGAACGGAAAGCCACGATCGGCAATGACCAGAGTGTTCGTGTGCCGAATGCGGCTGAGAAGCGAGTTCAACTGCGGATTGAGGATTCCCGACTTCAGCATGGATTCTCTCCTTGATCACTTGTGCAACAGCGCTCTTATGAGAGCGACAATTCCCTGCCTCGGCGCATTATACGCAAATCTGCAAACGAATAGACGCCAATAAATATGTAGGCAACGAAGGGCACCAAGTAAGCCAGCGCCTGACTGCCGGAACTGTCCGCAATGTATCCCATGGCGAGAGGCATCAGAGCGCCTCCAACTATCGACATGACGATGACAGAGCCTCCGATTTTAGCGTACTCGCCGAGACCCCGGATGCCCTGCGCGAAGATTGTGGGATACATCAGGGACATGAAGAAGCTCGACAGCAGCAGCGTCCACACTCCGAACCAACCTGGGAAAAAGACCCCACCGGCAACGAGCAGTGTGTTTGCAATGCAATACACACCCATCAGCAGGCTGGGATGCACGTAACGCATGAGCCATGCGGAGAGAAATCTTCCAATACCGAAAGCCACCAGTGAGACGGTCAACAGGTAGCCGGCAGCCTTGTTCTGGTCCGGAGTATAGGTGACAACGTAAGGGATGAAGTAGCTCCAGGTACCAACCTGCGCGCCCACATAGGCAAATTGCGCCAGCACAGCCATGACGAAGTGCGGCTTGCGGAACAGGGCTGCGATACTGCCATGCTCGGAATTCTCCGCTTGTGAAGCGGTGAGGCTGTCAGGAAAGCGAGTCATCGCAATGAGCAGCAGCAGAATAAACGTGAAAGCGCTCAGGACAAGATACGGATTGGCCACGCGCAGAGTTTCGGAGTGCAGATAGGCCGCATAAGTATGGCTGGCCTTTTTGGCCGCAATCTGGGCGTTGTTGAGGTTGATGCCGGAGAAGATAAAGATCGTTCCGATCAGCACGCCGGTGATAGAGCCGAGCGGATTGAAGGCCTGAGCAAGATTGAGACGGCGGGCTGCGCTGCGAGGATCGCCAAGCTGAGCGATGAACGGATTGGATGCGGTTTCAAGAAACGAGCAGCCGCTGGCGATGATGAAAAGCGCCGCGAGGAAAAAGGAATAGTTATTCGCCAGGGCGGCCGGCCAGAAGAGAAAAGCTCCGAGCGTGAAGAATGACAGGCCAATGAGGAAGCCCGACTTGTAGCCGAACTTCCGCATGATGAAGCCTGCCGGCAGTGCAAGAAAAAAGTATCCAAGGTAAAAAGCGAATTGCACGAGGCCGGCCTCGAGCCGTGTCATGACAAACGACTTCATGAACTGGCGAATGAGGACGTCGTTCAGGTTGTTGGGAATGGCCCAGAGAAAAAAGAGCGTGGTGATCAGGACAAATGGAATCGCCGTGGCGCGCGTCAGCAAAGGCGCATCCAGTCGATTTCCGGAGCAGTCATTTTGGGCGACAGACGTAGGGTCGGCGGCGGGCAGCATAGTTGGTAATTATTCTCCGGAGGAACTCGAGTCAAGGTCGATCATGATCTTGCTGAATCGCGACGGCTGCGCGCTCCACTGCTCGAAGATTCGCGGGGCGTCTTCGAGGGGCACGATCGAGCTGACAGCAGCGTCTACAGGGAATCGGCCGGCTTCGAGCATCTGAATCACGCTGCGAAAATCTTCAGGAAGTGCGTTGCGGGCGCCAAGGATATCGAGTTCCTTCTGCACAAAGAGCTTCGTTTCGTAGCAGACCGGCTCCTTTGCATAGCCAATGTAGACGACCCGCCCGGTGTAGGCCACCTCTTCCGCGGCGAGGCGAAAGGTATCGGGAGCACCGATGGCCTCGATCATCACATCGGGGCCGTGACCGCCGGTAAGCGTGCGGAGTTCCCGGCTCAGATTCTGCTGCTGAGCGTGGATGACATGCACGGCTCCAGCCTGTTTCGCGATGGCGAGTTTGGCATCGTCAACGTCGACGGCTATGGTCGTAGCACCTCGGAATGCCGATGCGGCCACTGCGCCGAGCCCGACGCCACCGCAGCCGAGAATGGCAACCATCTCACCCTGTGCGACGCGCCCGCGCGCGACGGCATGGAAGCCTACCGTCAACGGCTCGACAATGCACAGTTCTTTCAGGCTGAGCTTCGCCGGATGGAGACGGTCGATGGGAACACAGAGGTATTCCGTCAGTGCGCCATCGCGCTGTACGCCGAGGGTCTGATTCGATTGACAGGCGTTGTTCCGGCCGCGCCGGCAGGAAGCGCATTGGCCGCAGCTCGTATACGGCGAAAGTGTCACATCCATGCCCACAGAGAAACGAGGGTGCGGGCCATCGAGTTCCATAATCGTGGCTGCGACTTCATGGCCCGGAACCCTGGGAAACGACACCATCGGATTGCGTCCGCGGAAGGAATTCAAATCGCTGCCGCAGAGACCTACGCGTCGAACCTTGAGTAATGCCTCGCCGGGTTTTCGAGCCGGTTCAGGGATTTGACGGATCGATGCCCGGCCCGGTTCCTGAAGAATGAGTGCTCTCATACTGACTGGCCTTTCAACCTGTAAATACGCGCCGCGTTTGCTCCGAAGATGTTTTCCTGCTCTGTGGCAGACAGCGCTGATGTCCATTGCCGCAAGGTTTGCCACCATTGCTGATAGCCGGCGGCGACGGTACAGACAGGCCAGTCAGAACCGGCCAGCAGCCTCTGTGGGCCAAAACACTCCAGCGCAGTTTCCAGGTACGGTATGAGGTCGTGAAGCGACCAGTTCTGCCAGTCGGCCTCCGTCACCATGCCACTGACTTTACACACGACATTAGGGCGCTGAGCGAGCTCCCAAAGGCTTTCCCGCCAGGGAGACAACTCCTGTTGCGCGATCTTCGGCTTGGCGAGATGGTCGAGAACAAAGACCTGGTTGGGATGTTGGTCAACGAGTTGGACCGCCATGGGGAGATGCCGGGCGTAGATCAGAATGTCATAGACAAGGCTGGTTCGTGCGAGTTCTTTGAGACCGCGCTGAAAGCCTTCGTGGAGTGCATACCCTTCGTCCGGTTCATCCTGCAAGACATGGCGCAGACCCTTCAACCTGCCATCACAACAAAGCTCTTCCAGGACTCGTGGGAACTCATGGCTGGCTATCGGCGCCCACCCAACCACTCCAGCAATGAAGGGATGTTCGCGTGCCAGATCGAGCAGCCATCGGGTCTCTTCGAGCGTCTGGCGTGCCTGCACGGCGACCGTGGCATGCACTTTGGCCGCGCTGATTTCAGCCTGCAAATCTGCAGGCAGAAAGTCGCGGCGCAGCGCCCGCATCTTGTCGTCGATCCAGCCATACTCGGTGGTGGTGTAGCGCCAGAGATGATGGTGTGCATCGATGCAACGCATATGACTCGACTCCTAAGATTGCTCGTTCGCTCAGCCACTCGCAGCAAAACCCAGCAAGGTGATTATCACTGGAGCTGTTTTCGGCGTGAAGGCGGATTTCGGCGGTCCAGATGCGAGTTTACGTTACAGGAAACGTTAAATGGCTGACAAGGCAGCTGCCGGAAACCCGGGAAATGAAGTGACGGAACGGCTTCTCTCCGCAGCCAAGGGGCTGTATAGTTCGGTACATGGCAGTTCGCCTGAAAGACATTGCGCAGGATCTGGGCCTTTCGGTCGTCACTATTTCCAAGGCTCTGCGGAATCATCCGGATATTGCCGAAGAGACGCGCAAGCGGGTTCTGCGGCGGGTTCGCGAACTGGACTACCAGCCGAACCTGATGGCGCGCAGTCTGGTTACGGGCCGCAGCTACCTGATCGGACTTGTGGTTCCGGGGCTCATGCACCCATTTTTTGCCGAGGGTGGAAGATGGCTTTGTTCCGTCATCGGAAGACATGGATACTCATTGATCCTTTCCTCTTCAGAAGAGGATCCGGACATGGAAGCGCGAGAAATGCAACAGTTGACAGCCCGTCGACTGGACGCACTGGTGATCGCGTCGTC
>JAJZIF010000139.1 GCA_021810735.1 Acidobacteriota bacterium | reverse complement strand
CGGTTCATCCAAGATCAGCAACTGTGCATCTCGCAGGTAAGCGCGCGCCAGCGCCATCCGCTGCCACTCTCCTCCAGACAGATCGACGCCGCCCTCGAAGCGGCGGCCTAATTGCTGATCGATTCCACCAGAGAGACGCGCAATCACCTCGTCAGCCAGGCTCATCTGGGCGGCGTTTTCGATCCGGTCCAACCGATCGCGTTCTTCAATTCGGCCCACAGCGATGTTATCTCTAGCCGTCATCTCGTACCGCATAAAATCCTGGAAGATGACTCCGATCTCATGGCAAAGGTCTTCCATGTCGTAATCCCGCAGGTCGACGCCATCGATGAGGATCTGGCCCTCTGTGGGGTCATACAGACGTGTGATGAGCTTTACGATGGTGGTTTTGCCCTGGCCATTTTCTCCGATCAGCGCGACCCGTTCGCCGGGGCGCAAATGAAAATTGAAGTCCTTCAACACCAGGCGCGTGGTTCCGGGATAGGCAAATGAGACGTTTCGGAATTCGACGCCCTGTCGTATGGGCCGCGGAATTTCGATGGCGTTCGGCTTGGAGCGGACGGTAGGTTCCATTGCAAAGAAGCCGAGAAGATCGGTCAGGAATAAAGCCTGATCGGCAACGCCAGAGGCATTGACGAAGATTTGTTGCAGGTTTGCGCTCACTTGAAGGATCGCATTGATCAAAACGGCGAGGCCGGCAACTGTGAATTTTCCTCGGATCGTGTCCAGTAAAACCAGCGCATAGGCGCTGTAATACCCGGCGGTTGCCAGCAGGGAAAGAAGTGAGCCGGCAACGAGGCGGCGCTTCGAGAGATCGACATTCTGATAGAAAATTGTGTTCGCCATTCCTCGAAAACTGCCGACCAGGAAATCCCGCAATCCAAAAAGTTTCAGTTCTTTCGCTGCTTCTTTGCTGCCTCCCAGGTCCCGCAGATAATCCATCTTGCGGCGCAGCGGCGTCTGCATGAAATTCTTGGCGTAACCCAGAAATGCGAAGTGGCTTTCTCCCAGCAAGGCGGGGATCGTTCCGGCGATCAGCAGCAGCAGCAGCCAAGAAGAAAAGCTCGCGATATACAGAGATAAAAACAGCGTGGTTAAGACCTGTTGGATTAGAGTGCCAACCATTTGAATCATGGCGATGCGGTCCGTGGCCTGCGCCTTGGCACGCTCCAGACGATCATAATAATCCGGATTTTCAAATGCCGTAATGTCGAGCTGCGAAGCATGCTCCATTACGCGAACGCTAATATGTTGCAGGTAAAGATCGCCCAGCAGACTGTCGCAAAAGCCAACCCCGCGGCTCAAGATGGCGGCAAGCGAGGCCAACCCGAACTCCAGGCCTACGACCCACCAGAAATATGGCGGCAAGGATGTGTGGTATCGGAAGCCATTGACGACTGCCTGGATGAGCCAATAGGACACTTTCAGAATTGCCACAGGCGTAAGGGCCAGCGCAATGCGAAGAGCTATGGACCAGATAACCGTCTTCGGCCCGCACTCCCATACCATCTGCATCACCGGCGGGATGTTGCGCATGGCGCTCAGCCGCGAGCGCCATGTATCTCCATACGATTTGTTGGTTGTAGTTTCCGCCACTGGAGGCCGATGCTGCATCTATATAAGGTCAGGACCAACTCATGTGCATGGGAGCAAAATTATTTCAACCACGCCAATGCCGATACCAGCTGGGGCCGCCAGCCAGCTGTCGAATGAGATGCTGGATGTGCCGACACGTTGAGTTTAGATGAGATATGTACTGCTTAGGTTAGTCCAGTCCTTCCGCAATTCTATGACAATTCTTAAAATTACTTGAATATGGCCCAAAGACCGATTGAATCCTGTGGAGTAATTGGCGATCTGCATACCGTGGCACTGGTAGCGATGGATGGCGACATCGATTGGTGCTGCCTGCCGCAGTTTGACTCGCCCAGCGTGTTCGCCGCCCTGTTGGACGAGAAAAAAGGCGGACATTTCAAGCTGGCGGCAGAGCAGGCCGGAACGAACCGCCAGATGTATATGCCGGAAACCAACGTTTTGCTGACTCGATTTCTGTGCGCGGAAGGGGTTGGCGAGGTGATCGACTTTATGCCGGTTCGCCAGGAAAAGAGCCGGCAGAGCGACTCCGTTATTCATGAGATTGTGCGCATTGCCAGAGCGGTACGCGGAGTAATGAGGTTTCGGCTGGAGTGTGCTCCCGCCTTCAACTACGCACGAACTCCGCACCGAGCCACTCTAACGGAAGGAGGAGTTCTATTCGACTCGGAAAAAGATCGCATGATTCTTCTCGGTCCTGGAGACTGGCGAATCGAGGACGAAAAAGCGATCCTGCAATTTACGCTGCAGCCGGGAGAAACCGCGGAGTTCGCCCTGCGATATCTAACCGAGGAGGACGGAGCGGACCTCAAGGCCCCTGTGGACGGAGACAAGCTGATGGACGAAACTCTGGAATTCTGGCGCGAATGGCTGTCGCATTGCAAGTATGAAGGTCGTTGGCGAGAGATGGTTCTTCGCTCCGCGCTAACGCTTAAATTGCTGACCCATCGGCCCACCGGCGCAATAGTGGCTGCGCCCACATGCAGTCTGCCGGAGGAAATAGGTGGCGTACGCAACTGGGACTACCGGTACACATGGGTACGCGACGCGGCGTTCACGGTATTTACGCTGGTGCGTCTCGGCTTTCCTGACGAGGCGACTGCCTTCATTGGATGGCTGGCCGAGCGAATCCATGAGCAGGCGGGCGCGCAGGGTCCGTTGAACACGATGTACAGCATCGACGGCGATAGCGAATTGACCGAATACACCCTCGAGAACATGGCGGGCTATCGCAACTCGCGGCCTGTCCGTGTCGGCAACGCTGCTTCCAACCAGTTACAGTTGGACATTTACGGCGAGATGATGGACGCGATTTATCTCTACGACAAACACGTCTCTCCCATCTCCTACGATTTATGGATGCGTATCCATGGGGTGCTGTTGTGGGTTGCGGACAACTGGACCCAACCGGACGATGGCCTATGGGAAATTCGTAGTGAGCGACAGCAGTTCGTGTATTCCAAACTGCAATGCTGGGTCGCTCTCGATCGGGGTATTCGGCTCGCAAGCCAGCGAAGCCTCCCACTCGACCGCGTGAAGCTGGAAACAGAACGAGATCGCATCTTTGCATCGATTATGAAAGATGGCTGGGATCCTAAGCAGCAAAGCTTTACGCAATCCTACGACTCGAAATCCTTGGACGCGAGTAACCTGATGATGCCCATTGTGAAGTTCATCGCGCCGAAGGATCCGCGCATGCTCAGCACGATCGACCAAATCATGGAGAAGCTTGTTTCCGACAGCCTGGTCCATCGATATGAACTGAGTGGAGAGTTGGCAACCAAGGATGGCCTGACCGGGCACGAAGGCACATTCAGCATGTGTACGTTCTGGCTTGTGGATGCACTGGCGCGCGCGGACCGGCTCGACGAGGCACGATTCATCTTTGAAAAGATGCTTACGTATGCGAATCACCTTGGCCAGTATTCCGAGGAGATCAGTTCAACCGGCAGCGCGCTTGGCAACTTTCCACAAGCGTTCACGCATCTAGGGCTGATAAGTGCGGCCCTGCATTTAGATGAAAAACTGCGGAGGTGAAAGTCATTTTCCATGCAATCGAATCGCAAGTTCCCCGCGTCCGTGCAAGCTCCTGGGCAGCAAACTTAGGCCCTTCCATTCAGGAAGATGGTTGCCTGTTTCGTCTCTGGGCGTGGCCAAACGTGAACATCGAGCTAGTTCTCGAAGGGGAACCATCGCGCTCCATTCCTATGGCGCCCGATGCGGATGGCGTGTATCAGGTGCGCGTGGAAGGAGTAGGTTCCGGCGCGCGCTACTGGTTCAGGATTGACGGAGCGGGTCCGTATCCGGATCCAGCGTCTCGCTTTCAGCCGTTGGGCGTTCACGGCCCATCGCAAGTCATCGACCACAACAGCTTCGCGTGGAAGGATACCGAGTTCCAGTCACCGTCGCTGCGTGAGTTGGTTCTCTACGAACTGCATGTGGGGACGTTCACCACTGCGGGAACATTTCTAGCAGCGATCAAGAAACTCGATGATCTGCAACAACTGGGTATCAACGCCATCGAACTGATGCCGATTGCGGATTTCGCGGGCGAGCATAACTGGGGCTACGACGGAGTTTCTCCTTATGCTCCGGCCCACAGTTATGGAACCCCGGATGACCTTCGCAAGCTGATTGAGGGAGCGCACGAGAAAGGAATCGCCGTTTACCTGGATGTGGTTTATAACCACCTTGGGCCAGACGGCGCGTATCAGTCCGCATTCACGCCACAGTTTTATTCCAGTAAACATAAGACGCCATGGGGCGATGGATTGAATTTCGACAGCGAGGGCAGCAAAAAGCTACGAGCGTATTTTATTGAGAGCGCCCTAGCCTGGATTTACGAGTACCGGGTGGATGGGTTGAGAGTGGACGCAACGCACGCCATTCAGGATGACAGTGACCCGCCGTTTCTGACGGACCTGACTGAGCGCGTCCATGCGGCGGCTCGCTCGCTCGGAAGAAATATTTTCATCATTGCGGAAGACGAGCGTAATGAGCGCAGACTTGTGCTCCCATCGGAACAGGACGGCTATGGTTTCGATGCAGTCTGGTCCGACGATTTTCATCATCACATGCGCCACCGGCTGGCCGGGGACAGCGACGGATATTACCGGGATTTCGACGGGTCGACGGAAAGCATCGCCAAAACGATTCGGGACGGATGGTTTTTCAACGGACAATTCGCCAGCCACCCTGGCCATGCTCGCGGGACGAAACCCGACGGATTGAGTTTCGAATCGCGCGTATTCTGCATTCAAAATCACGATCAGATCGGCAATCGCGCCTTCGGCGAACGGATGTCGTCTCAGATTTCTTACCCCGCATATCTTGCAGCGAGCGCGCTTTTGCTGTTCGCGCCGGAAATTCCCCTACTGTTTATGGGTCAAGAGTGGGCAGCATCGGAGCCATTTCTGTATTTCACCGACCACAACGAAGAGCTTGGCCGACTGGTCACGGAAGGTCGACGGAAAGAGTTCGAGCATTTTTCCGCTTTTGCAGACGGGACTCGGCGCGACACCATTCCTGACCCTCAAAGGAAAGAGACATTTCGACTGAGCAAACTAGATTGGACGGCGCGCCAGGGCCCTTTGCACGTCGCGTGTTTGAATTGGTATCGTGATCTATTGCATGTCCGCAAATATTTGCTGTCCAATTTCAAATTTCGTTTGTGCCAAGCGTTGAATGACAAAATGATTCATTTGCAATGGGAATCCGCTCGCGGCCGCGTTTCTGCCGTCGTGGCGCTGGAGGGTCCGGCAACCGCGCAGGATGAGGCGTGGACAGACATGGCTCTTTGTTGCAGCAGCGAGGACAAAAGCTATACCTCCGACGCCTGCCCGGTCATTTGGCAATCGAACGTCGGTAAGCTCAACCTGGAACGAGCTGGCGCAGTGGTTTTCGCCAACGAAGATTTCGCTCCCATCGTACGGAATATATCCACATGACCGATCGCAGAAGGGTAAGCGCTACCTACCGCCTGCAGTTCACGAAGGACTTTCGATTTGCGGATGCCGAGGCCCTGGTCCCGTATCTCTACGATCTTGGCATCAGCCATATTTATGCTTCACCGATTTTCGAAGCCCGGCCGGGCAGCCCGAGCGGCTATGACATTTGCGATTTTTCACTGATCAATCCTGAGCTGGGAGGAGAAGAAGCGTTCAGTTCTCTGGTTCAGGCGCTGCACAGCAAGGGCATGGGAATGGTGATCGATTTCGTTCCCAATCACATGAGCGCCCATCCGCAATGGAATCAGTGGTGGCGCAATGTTCTCGCCAACGGACCTTCCTCTCCTGTCTCGGAGTATTTTGATGTCGATTGGTATCCGGTCAATTCCAATCTTCACGGCAAAGTGCTGCTGGCGATTCTAGGCGGCCAATATGGTGACGTGCTGGAATCCGGCGAACTCCGCATTGAATACCGCGAGGGAGAGTTTTGCCTGCTTTATAGCGATTACAATTTGCCGCTCAATCCGCGTCAGATCAAGCTCCTGCTGCGTCATCGATGGGAGGAATCCGCAGCATCCGCCGACATCGATTTTTTGACGCGCCAGGAATATGAAAGCGTCCTATTTCAGATGGACCATATTCCCAACTATCAGCAGGCTGGGCCGAAAGCGCGTGCCGATCGCGAGCGCGAGACCAATATTGCGACTCATCGGCTGGTACATCTCATTCGGACAAATCCAGCTCTCCAGCGTCATCTGGAAACTGTGATCACGGAGTTCAATGGAACGCCGGGTCAACCTGAATCGTTCGATTTGCTGCACGAGCTTTTGGAACAACAGCCGTATCGGCTATCGTATTGGCGAACGGCGATGCAGGAAATAAACTACCGGCGCTTCTTCGACATCAATGATTTGATTGGCATCCGCATGGAGTATGGGCCATTGTTTCAAGCCGCCCATGCGAAATTGATTGAACTGGCGGAGCGGGGAGCGATCGATGGTATTCGTCTCGACCATATTGATGGGTTGCTCGATCCGCAACAGTATTTGTTACAGTTACGCGAAGTCACTGCGAACGCAGGCAAGCCTCTCTATGTGATCGTCGAAAAGATTCTTGCGCGACAGGAATGGCTGAGCCCGGAGTGGCCGGTGGATGGCACGACCGGTTATGAATTCCTGGCCCTGTCGAACGGGCTGTGGGTGGAAGAAAACAATCTCTCGGAAATTGACCGGATTTACCTGCACTTTCGCGGGCGCGTGAAGCCGGATCGAGATGTCGTATACAACGCCAAGAAATTGATTACCGCGTCTTCGATGGCCAGCGAACTGAATGTGCTAGCCCACGAACTCAATCGTCTTTCTGAACAGAACCGGCGAAGCCGCGACTTTACCCTGGATGGTCTGCAGGAGGCGTTGCGGGAGGTGGTCGCATGTTTCCCGGTATATCGAACCTATATTTCAAAACGTGGATTCAGCACTACGGATGAAATGGCAATCGACGAGGCGATCGGCCAGGCAATGCGGCGCAATCCGAATGTCGATTCCTCTATTTTTGGGTTTATCCGTGCCCACATTTGCCCCATGTGTGCGCAAGATGAATCGGAAGAGAGTTCCACGCAACGTCTTCGATTTGCGATGAAATTTCAGCAATACACAAGCCCCGTGCAGGCCAAGGGCATGGAAGATACTGTGTTCTACCGGTACAGTCCCCTGGCCTCGCTGAACGAAGTAGGCACCGGAACGGGTCGAAAAGCGACATCTCCTCAGGAGTTTCACAACGCAAACATGCATCGCATGGAGCACTGGCCGGACGCGATGCTGACCACCTCGACGCACGATACCAAGCACGGTGAAGATGCACGGATGCGCATCCATGCGCTGACGGAGTTGCCAGCGGAATGGAAAGCAAATCTGCTGCATTGGTCGCAGGTAAATGACAGCGCGAAAACCGTAGTGAACGGCCACCCGACGCCCGACCCAGGAGACGAATATCTGTATTACCAGAACCTGCTCGGAATGTGGCCCCCGCGTCAGGCAGCGGCGGATGAGAACATCGTCAGCCGCATGAAGGCGTTCATGAGCAAGGCGCTCAAGGAGGCGAAAGTCCACACCAGTTGGATCAATCCGTCGAATGAGTATGACGCGGCGGTGGACAACTTTGTGGAACAGACCTTGCGCGGCCCGTCTTCGTCCACTTTTCTTGCGTCGTTTGTCCCGTTTGCGGAGCGCCTGGCAATATTGGCCGCATGGGGGTCGATTTCTCAGATCGCCTTGAAGTTGATGAGCCCAGGCGTCGTCGACACATATCAAGGAGGCGAGTTGTGGGACCTGAGCCTGGTGGACCCAGACAATCGCCGCCCTGTCGACTATGCAACACGCCAACAGAGATTGCATTCATTGATGCAGCGCGTCGCCGCTTCTGAGATCGCGCCCGAGCAGCGGGCTCTTGCACTCTCGGAGTTATGCCGGACATGGTGGACTGGCGATGTGAAGTTGCTGTACGTGGCGCTGGGGCTGCGACTGCGCGAACGAGAATCGAACCTTCTCGCGCATGGAAGCTATTGGCCCCTACGCGTGGAAGGCTCAAACGCGGAACATCTGGTGGCCTTTGGGCGCGAGCACGAAGGGAAAATATTAGTGACCATCGCGGTCCGCTGGTTTGCATCTTTGTTGTCTTCGCCCGAGGCGCTGGGAGACCTGAAGAAAAGCTTGCAGGAGACTATCATCGAACTGCCAGCCTCCGAAAATGTCGATGGATTGCAGCGGATGAGATTTACCAATGTACTTACCGGAACTGCGGTCCCGCTGCATGATATCGATGGCGCGGCACGGCTGTTTGCTGGAGAAGTCCTGGGTGCATTACCCGCGGTCTGGATTCTCGGCATTCAGGATACTGACGGATAAGAACTTATCCGTAAATAGTGACGAACTTGGTACGCGCTGGCGAATAGTCGGAAGCAGAGGGTGCAAGTTGAGCGAAGATACCGTACAGGATGGCACAGATCAAGTCGTGGAC
>JAJZIF010000138.1 GCA_021810735.1 Acidobacteriota bacterium | reverse complement strand
CCAACATTCAGGTCCTCGGCGGCCTCGAACCCGGACAGGAAATTGTCATCGGGCCTTACAACATCCTGCGCACCCTTAAGAACGGCGCTCTCATCAAACGTGAGAAGACGGACCTCGGAATCGTCCAAAGCTCCAGTTAGCGCTTTGAACCGAATCTTCAGCCCCGGCCCCGGCCGGCAGGAGCACACCATGGCAACCAACCTCGATATCGCGACCGTCCCCAATACCTCGCAGGGACCCAGCCCCGACGACGTCATCGTCGTCGAAAATCTCTGGAAAACCTACGACATGGGCTCCGAGCAGCAGGTCCACGCCCTCCAGGGCGTCAATCTGCGCATTCGCCATAACGAGTACGTCGCCATCATGGGACCCTCCGGCTCCGGCAAGTCCACCCTCATGAACCTCATCGGCTGCCTCGACACCCCCAGCCAGGGCCGCTACTGGCTCAACGGACACCTCGTCAGCGAACTCAACGACGACGAACTCGCCCGCATCCGAAACAAGGAAATCGGTTTCGTCTTCCAGACCTTCAACCTGCTCGCCCGCGCCACGGCCCTCCACAACGTCGAGCTGCCGCTTATCTACAACGGCACTCCCTCCGTCGAGCGCCTCGAGCGCGCCAGGGCCGCCCTTGAAGCCGTCAACCTCGGCAGCCGCACCCACCACAAACCCAATGAGCTCTCCGGTGGACAGCGCCAGCGCGTCGCCATCGCCCGCGCTCTCATCAACAATCCGTCCATCATCCTCGCCGACGAGCCCACCGGGAACCTCGACTCCAAGACCGGCGAAGAAATCATGGCCCTCTTCGACGATCTGCACCACCGCGGAAACACCATCGTCCTCGTCACCCACGAGCCCGATATCGCCGAATACGCACACCGCATCGTCCATATCCGCGACGGCAAAATCTTCTCCGACGAAGCCTCCAGCCGCGTCCGCAACAGCTGATAGAGTCCACAGTTGCCGGTCATCAGTGGTCAGTGGTCAGCAAGGGCTGCTGTCTTGCAGTTGCCTGCTGCCAGCTGCAAGCTCACAACTCGCGACTGGAAACTGGGGATTGACAACTGACCCCCGGACAACTGCTGGCCAGTCCCTGCGTTATAAACTGAATCCACCGCGCTTTATGAAGACACCCCTCCTTTGCAGTACCCTCGCGCTGGCCCTGTCCGCCGCGCCGCTGGCCCTCGGCCAGCAGTTCCCCAAGGGAACTGTTGTCCACTATCCGCCGCGCGGTCCGGTCGCCCGGCAGCAGGCTCCCGTTCCGCTCGCCCAGCGCCAGAAGCAGCTCCGCGACCTGCTCGATGCCATCCACCAGTACCGGCTCAAAACTCATCCCGAAGCCGCGTCCATCCTGGGCGACAAGCGCTACGACGCCGAACTCACGGACTACTCCGCCGAGGCCTGGGAACAGCGCCTCGATCAGGAAAATGCCTTCATGATGCAGCTCGCCGCGATCGACACCACCGGCATGTCCGCCGCTGAAAAGCAAAGCAAGCACCAGATGATGCAAACGCTCATCGCCGAGCAGAACGCTGCCGCAACCCGCCCCTGGGAAACGCCCGTCACCGCCACCTCCGGCCTGCCTTTTTCCCTCGCCCGGCTCCCGGCCAAACTGCACTTCCAGTCCACGCAGGACTACGACAACTACATCGCGCGCCTCAACAAGGTGCCCACCGCCTTCCGCCAGATCAGCGACGATCTCCTCCTCGGCGTCCAGGACGAAAATCCGCCCTCCGCCGCCACAATTCGCGGCGTGCTCGCGCAGATTCGCGCCGTCACCAGCCAGCAGCCCGAAGACAGCCCCTTCGCGCTGCCCCTCAAGGAATTCCCGTCGTCGATCTCCGCCGCCGAGCAGGCGAGCCTCCGCAAGGCCGTGCTCACCGCCATCACCACCAGGGTCTTCCCGGCCTACGAGCGCTTCGGCCGTTTCCTTAAGAGCCTTCAACCCGCTGCATCCAAACCCAATTCCCCGTCGAATACGCCAAAGGTGCAACCGTGACCGATACCAAAACCTCCGTTCCTTCTCCACTGAACCTCAGCCGCGCCAGGGTTGCCGTCCTCGGCGCCGGCAAAATGGGCGGCATTCTGCTGCAGGCCTTCCTCAAGGAGAACATCCTGCGCCCCGACCAGCTCGTCGCCACCGTCGCCCATCCTGACCGCGCCCTTGCGCTCTCGGCCCAGTGGGGCATCGAGGTCACCACGGACAATCTCGCCGCCGTGCGCCAGTCCAACGTCGTCCTGCTCGGCGTAAAGCCCTTCCAGATCACCGACCTCATCGAAACCCTCCGCCCTGAGCTTGACGCCTCCAAGCTGCTCATCTCTTTTGCCGCCTCGGTCCGCACCTCGGCCATCGAAGCAGCCGCGGCCCTCGACGCGCCCAAACCCATCCCCGTCATTCGCGCCATGCCCAACACGCCTTCCATGCTCGGCGCCGGCATCACCGCGCTCTGCTCCGGCTCCAACGTCACGCCCGCGCAATTGCAGCTCGCCAACGCGCTCTTTGAGGCCGTCGGCCGCACCGTCACGGTCGACGAAAAGCACATGGACGCCGTCACCGGCCTCTCCGCCAGTGGCCCTGCATTCATTTACATCATTCTGGAATCGCTCGCCGAAGCCGGCGTCAAAGTCGGCCTGCCCCGCGACATCGCCACCCTGCTCGCCGCCCAGACCACCCTCGGCTCTGCTCGCATGGTCCTCGACACCGGCTACCACCCCGCCCTGCTCAAGGACGCCGTCACCACCCCCGCCGGCTGCACCATCGATGGCATCCTCGAACTCGAAGAAGGTGGACTCCGCGTCACCCTCATCAAGGCCGTCATGCGCGCCGCCCAGCGTGCCAAAGAGCTCGCCTGCGGATAAGAATCGTTTTGCCCTGTAAGAAGCGGGTGCCCCACACTTTCTCATCGTGCTTTTCAATGGGAACGTGTGGGCCTATGCGTCGAAGGCGCGGTCGCCCGTGCGGCCAGCACCTAGAAGACGTAGGTCTGCGCAGCGCCCTCCACCTTCATCAGGTAGGGTGGAGCTTTCGTGATCTGGATGCGCGGATCGCGCACATCCTTCGGATCGATCCCCCGGTTGGTAAGGGCCAGCTCGCAAAGCGTCATCTCCCCGCCCAGCTCCAGAATGTCGTTGAACAGCTTCACCAGGTTCGGCAGGCCCTTCGGTTGGCCCAGCTTTTCCAGTTCCCCCTTCAAAGCCCACCTGGCTCCCGCCGGGCAAAAGAAAATGTGCACTTCATAGTCGAGCGCTGCTCCTGACGAAGCAAAGATCAAAGTCGGGGCAATGTTCGCTTCGGTTTCTCCATTGCAAAGGATCGCCATTTTTTCTGCCATCGGAGTCTCCCTTCGTGGCGAATCGCTCACCGGAACCCCCGGCCGGACTTCACTCCCGGTCTCACGATATCAATCTGCCACGAAACTAGGATGCGCACTCACGCAGCCTGTGCTACGCAAAGGTGTAGTCAGGATGGGTTTGCGCCGAAGACTCGTTCGCCCGCTCGACCAGCACTACCGAATCAGCTTCAGCGCCGCCCGGAACAGCCCGTCGAAATCCTCGCCCACGGCCTTGTCCCGCTCCACGGCGGTCTCAATCGCCTTCACCGCCGCCGCCCGCTGGTAGCCCAGGTTCACCAGCGCGGAAAGCACATCCTCCGCCGCCCCGCCCAACTGCGTCTTCTGCGTCCCCTCCGGACCCGCGGCAATCAGATCATCCAGCTTGTCCTTCAGCTCCACCACCAGCCGCTCGGCCAGCTTCTTTCCCACGCCCGGAATCCGCGTCAGGCTCGCATGGTCCTGCGCGCGAATCGCCGCCACCGTCCGCTCCGGGCTCAGCCCGCTCAGCATCTTCACCGCCAGCTTCGGACCCACGCCCGAAACCGTGATCAGCCGCTCAAAAAGCCGCTTCTCTTCAAAATCAAGAAAGCCGAAAAGCGCAATCGAATCCTCGCTCACCTGCGTATGGATATGCAGCGCCACCTCGGCGCCCTCCGCCGGCAGTGCCGTGAACGTGGGCACGCCAATCGCCACGTCGTAACCCACACCGCTGCACTCCACAATCACTTGTCCCGGTTGTTTCGCAATCAGCTTGCCCCGCAGGTGTGCAATCATGAGGCGATTGTAACGGGAACAACTTCCTAATGTGCGGGGTCTAGTAATCCATGAATACCGGCGCAATGCGAAACTCCCTCAAGCTCCTCATCCCAGCCCTGCTCGCGACGGCTGTTGCCGCGCACGCACAGTCCAAGCACCCCATGGCCACAAAGCCGCTCACGCCCGATCAGGTCGCGGTCTATCGCGCATTCCTCGATCACTACCTTTCTGAAGATTTCGGCTTGAAGGGAATGCTGAACATCGCCAAGACAACGACACCATTCAAAGCTGACGCAAGCGACTTAAACGGCGGTTGCCTGAAGGACTTCACTCCACTGCCCGTTGCAACCGGAGTGCACGCTTTCACCAATCAGTTTGCAGGCCTTAAGAATGTGCGTGTGGTCGATGCAAGAGAAACCACAAACCACGGCATATCTGATCCACAGACAAACACAACCATCTTCCACCAGGGACTTTTCACCTTTTCAGAGGTGGCCTTTGACCCAACGCGCCACTACGCAGCGATCAGCTATTCCTTTGAGCGCCCCGGGTTCGGCAACAGCGGAACATACGTCTTCAAACTCGATCACGGAACCTGGAGACCAACCCTTAGACTTTGTTCTGGCTCAGGCTGGTCTGCCTAGCCCCTGCGCCGGTAGCGAATCTCAAACTCATAACCCGCATTCGGCGGAAACAGCCCCGCCACATGCCGCAGCCGATCAGCCAGCGCCGGCGCAGTCAGCAGCGGATACTCGCGCTCCCGCAAATCCACGTAGTCGAAATCCACCGTCATCGCCAGCATGTACACCGCCAGCACGTCGGCAAACGCCGCCTCAAAGTACTGTGTCTTGGCTTTCTCGTCGCCGGCCTCGGCCCGCTGCCGATACTCCCACGCGTCGTGGCTGGTTTCGCCCCGCATCGATAACTGCGCCTGTCCCCACACCAGCTCGTGAAAGCTCTCCGGTACGCCCACCGCTTCCACAAAGTGGTGCCCCACGTTGATGAAGTACTCAAAGGCCAGCGCAAACCGGTCCTGCATGATGCGCGTGGAAATGAAGGTGCACTCCGCGCTCCCGAACCGGAAGTTCTTGTGGCAGATCGCCCGGTCGCCCAGCTCCGTCGTGTACTCCGCCGCAACGGAAACCTCGTCGTTCTCCGCAATCGTCAGCGGAACAAAATAGTACGCCCGCCGGTTCAGCGCCCCGGCCATGCCTGCCGGAACCGCCTGCACAATCCGCTCGATGTCTTCTCCCGGCTGCGTTTCACCAAACGTCGCGTAGCAGATGCCGTTGGGCGCCTGCACCACCTGCGCCTGCTGCGCCACCTGCAATGCGGGAATCAATGCCGGCGCCTGCGCCGCCGGGCTGTGGGACTCGTCCATATCTCTTGTATTCTAGGGCATGTTATGCAGTTCCTGACCGGCTTCTGCACGTATCGCCCATCCGGTCCGGCAACCCACTCCGGGGAGACAATTTCCCATGGCGCTCGTCACCATCTCTCTTGACCAGCTTGTAGACGGCAAACCCGCCACCCCTGAACACGCCCGCAACTGGTGCGCCCGCCTGGAAAGCGGCGACATCCTCTTCTTCCCGCAGTCGCCCATTCCCTTCACCGCCGACGATCTCGCCTTTCTGCGCGGCCAGCAGCAGACCGACAGCAGCCTGCACAAAAATATCGCCTACAAGCCCAATATCGACAAGCTCAGCGGCCTCGACGCCAAATCCGCCAACCCCGCTGACGTCGAACGCCTCCACGCCATCATGCGCGGCTATTCCCAGCACGTCGTCAGCTTCCTCACCGGCTTTCTCGCGCCCTACCGCGCCCAGTGGCGGCTCGACTACGCCAGCTTCCGCCCGCTCGAAGAGCAGAACCGCGACCTGCCCCTCCGCCGCCGCAATGACCTTCTGCACACCGACGCCTTCCCCACGCGCCCCACGCACGGCGCGCGCATTCTGCGCTTCTTCAACAACGTTCACCCCACCCGCACCCGCGACTGGGTCGTCAGCGACCCCTTTGCCCAAACCGTCCGCCAGTTCGCGCCTGCGCAGATCGCGCCCCATCCGGGCACCACGACCACCCGCGCCGGCAAGTCTCTCGCCCGCGCCCTCGGCCTCGGCAAAGCCATCCCCTCCATCAAGCGCACGCCCTATGACGACTTCATGATGCGCTTCCACAACTTCCTCAAGGAAAACGAGCAGTACCAGTCGCACACCGCGCGTTACCCCTGGCAGTTCCCCGCCGGCTCCAGTTGGATGGTCTACACCGACACCGTCCCGCACGCCGTCCTTGCCGGCCAGTACGCCATCGAGCAAACCTTCCTCGTCGAACCCCAGGCACTCGTCCAGCCGGAAACCTCACCCCTCCGCATCCTCGAACGCCTCGCCGGCGCCCCGCTCATCTGACCGGCGGTGCCCCATTTCCGGGGCCCCACGAACAGGCTCTCGTTCGCGGGGTGGATACAAGCCTGCCGTTGGCTTGAGTGCGTTCAAAACTCTTCGACGAGCCACGCATCCCCAGCCCACTTTGCCCGGAAACAGTCTTCGATATCTACTAAAACTGTCGTGCCTCAAACCTCTTTCGCATCTCCGCCGTGGATCCTCGCCGCAGCTCTGGCCGCATGGTCCGCCCTGCTTGCCGTCGTTGTCTCCCGCTTCATGGCTGCACGCGTAAACCAGAACCTGCCCGAGGCCGACCGCATCCCTTCCGTGCGCCGGAGCCGGGACCTGCGCAAGCGTTACAAGCAGCTTTATCCCCGCACAAAGCTCACCCTTCTCCTCGACGCCTCCGTCGTGGTGCTCATTCTTTCTCTCATCGTTCTGGTCGAATCCCTGTTCTTCGGGTGACGTTGCCGTAACCGCCTCGCACTCCCTTCACACTGCGGCAAAAGGCTAATAGTTAATCGCGAATACCTGCCTCTCCAAGCATCACCCCCGCCCCATTCCATGCTCTAATCAACTGCGATGGACAACCGCTCGATAGCGCAACTGCTCGAAGAAACCGCCGACCTGCTCGAAATTGACGGTGCCGACTCCTTCCGCATCCGCTCCTATCGCCGCGCTGCCGAATCCATTCAGTCCACCACCATCTCCCTCAGCGACATCGCGCACGACGCCCGGCAACTGCAGGAAATCCCCGCCATCGGCAAGAGCATGGCCTCCAACATCGAGGCCCTGGAAGACACCGGCACCTTTTCCCCGCGCAAGGAACTCCTCGAAAAATACGGCGCCACCATTCTCGAACTGCTCAAGCTCCCCGGCATGGGTCCCAAAACCATCGCCCTGCTCTGGGACTCGCTCCACATCGCCTCCGTCCAGGACCTCGAAACCGCCATCAAGGCCGGCAAGCTCGACAACCTTCCCCGCTTCGGCCCCAAACACATCGAAAACCTCAAGAAGGCCATCGAGGACTACCGCCAGCACACCGGTCGCTTCCTGCTCAACGTAGCCGACGCCGAAGCTGAAGCCTTCTCCGCATACCTCCGCCGGCTCGACGGCCTCAAGCAGATCACTGTCGCCGGCTCCTGGCGCCGCGGCCGCGAAACCGTCGGCGACCTCGACATTCTCATCTCCGGCCCCGCCTGCGAAGAAGACAACGCCGCCGCCACCGCCAAATACGTCGCCGCCTACCCGGCCATCGCCAGTGTCCTCGCCCACGGTCAGAACAAGGTCAGCTTCAGGCTCCGCAGCAACCTTCAGGTCGACGTGCGCCTGTTGCCCGAATCCTCCTACGGCGCCGCCCTCCAGTACTTCACCGGCTCCAAATCGCACAACGTCACCCTCCGCCAGCGCGCTCTCAAAAAGGGCTACACCCTCAGCGAATACGCGCTCGCCCGCGTCAAGGACGGCTCCGTAGTCGCCGCCAGAACCGAGGAGGAAATCTACTCCGCGCTCGGCCTCGACTGGATTCCCCCGCACCTGCGCGAAAACCTCGGCGAAATTGAAGCCGCCGCAAAGCACACCCTGCCCCACCTCATCGAACTCAAGGACATTCACGGCGACGTCCACGCCCACACCACCGCCACCGACGGCCGCTGCTCCATCCGCGAAATGGCCGAAGCCGCCCTCGCGCGCGGCTATCAGTACATGGCCATCACCGACCACTCCAAAAATCTCGCCATGACCAACGGCCTCGACGCACGCCGCGCCCGCGCCCACCTCAAGCGCATCCGCAAGGTCGACGAGGAAATGGAAGGCCGCATCCGCGTCTTCACCGGCATCGAAGTCGACATCCTCGCCGGCGGCGAACTCGACCTCCCCGACGACGTCCTCGCCGAAATGGACATCGTCATCGGCGCCGTGCATACGCTCTTCAACCAGCCCCGCAAGCAGATGACCGACCGCATCCTCCGCGCCATGGAAAATCCTTACCTGCGCATCCTCGCCCATCCCACCGGCCGTCTGCTGCTGCGCCGCGAACCTCTCGACTTCGACCTTCCCGCCGTCCTCGACCGCGCCGCCGAGCTGGGTGTCGCCGTCGAGCAGAACTCC
>JAJZIF010000137.1 GCA_021810735.1 Acidobacteriota bacterium | reverse complement strand
CCGCATGTATTCGGTCGAAAGCACTCCGTCCACCACCGGCTTCAAGGCGGAACATCGCCTGCGAATGCGCGCCAGCCAGATCGAGGGTTTTTCGGCGGCCATCGCGGCGGCGCTCGGCGCGGGTTCCGCCCCTGCCGGCGCCAATTGGACAGACGAACAGACCGCGTATCTCAACGCCGTCGCCAAGGACCTGAAGGCGAATGCCGGCAAATGCGTCGTCATCCCCGGAGAGCAGGCTGCGCCCGGCGTTCATCTGGCGGCGATTGCCATCAACCAGGCTTTAGGCAACGTTGGCAAGACGGTGGTCTACACGGAAACCGTCAACCCCATGCCCACCGTCGAAATCGAAGACCTGAAGCAGTTGGTGGGCGATTTGAACGCAGGCAAGGTCGATTGGCTGGTCATCCTCGACGCCAACCCCGTGTACAGCGCTCCGGCGGACCTGGACTTTCAAAAAGCGATGGGCCACGCCAAGACTGTCGTCCATCTGGGCCTCTATCCCGACGAAACGGCGCAGGTTGCCGACTGGCATATCAACGGAGCGCATTATCTGGAAAGCTGGTCCGATGTTCGCGCCTACGACGGAACCGTCAGCATCGTGCAGCCGATGATCGACCCGCTCTACGGCGGAAAATCCGCGCACCACATTCTGCAGGCAATGTTGGAGAAGCCCGACACGTCGCCCATGAACGCAGTGCGGGACAACTGGAAATCAGTGCTTGGCGGCGCGAGCGCAGGCAAGTCTGCGGCAAGCAAGCCCGTCGCAGCCATGCAGAACGATGCGGATGCCGACCTGCCGTGGCGCAAAGCCCTGCATGATGGATGGATCGCCAACACCGCATTCGCTCCCAAAGATGTCAGCGCCAAAACTACCGCCTCCGCGCCTGTCACCGTCCCCGACGCAACGGCGATGGAAATCATCTTCCGGCCCGATCCGACCATCTATGACGGCCGCTATGCCAACCTTGGCTGGATGCAGGAGCTGCCCAAGCCCATCACAAATCTCTCCTGGGACAACGCCGCGTTGATGAGCATCCAGACGCTGGTGAAGTTGAAGGCCAGCGAAAGCGACGTGGTTGAAATCGAGTATCAAGGCAGAAAAATCAAGGCCTCGGCCCTGGTTGCGCCCGGGCATCCCGACCAAAGCATCACGATTTATCTGGGGTATGGCCGCCGCAATTCCGGCCGCGTCGGCACTGGAGCTGGATTTGACGCATTTCCGATCCGGCTGGCCTCCTCGCCGCTGTTCGCAGTTGGCGCGACAGTAAAAAAGACGGGCGAGACCTACGAGTGCGCGTCCACAAAAAGTCACTACATCGACCATCGCGATGCATTTGCGCGCGCCTACGGCAACGTCGCGGAAGCCAAAGATGCCAAGCCCGACACCGCGCCGCACTCGCTCGAAGGTCGTGAAGCCGAAGAGCGCGGCATTATCCGCTTCGCCACATTGGAGCAGTACAAGCAGAATCCAGGGTTTGCCGCCGCGAACCCGGAATTCGATGCGCCGTCGGCGAGTACGACGCTGTTTCCGGTCTGGGATTACAGCAAGGGATATCAATGGGCCTTGTCCATCGACCTGAACTCCTGCGTGGGATGCAACGCCTGCATTGTGAGCTGTTACGCGGAAAACAACATCGCCGTGGTTGGCAAGCATCAGGTCAAGGTGGGCCGCGATATGCAGTGGATTCGCATCGATACCTACTTTGAAGGCGACCTGAACGCGCCCAAGGCCTACTTCCAGCCCATGACCTGCCAGCAGTGCGAGAATGCGCCATGCGAGCAAGTCTGTCCGGTCGGCGCCACAGTCCACACGCCGGAAGGCCTGAACGCGATGATTTACAACCGTTGCGTCGGCACGCGCTATTGCTCGAACAATTGCCCGTACAAGGTGCGCCGCTTCAACTGGCTGCTGTTTTCGGATTACGAAACGGAATCCCTCAAACTCATGCGCAATCCGGAAGTCACCGTCCGCAGCCGCGGCGTGATGGAAAAGTGTACGTATTGCGTGCAGCGCATCAGCGCGGCCAAAATTAACGCCGACAAGGAAAACCGTACCGTTCGCGATGGAGAAATCGTCACCGCCTGCCAGGAAGCGTGTCCGACCCATGCCATCACCTTCGGAAATATCAACGACAAGAACAGCCGCGTGTCCAGAATCAAGGCGCAGACACGCAACTATACAGTCCTGGCGGACCTCAACACGCGCCCACGCACGTCGTATATTGCCGGGGTGGTCAATCCCAACCCGGATTTGATGGAAAACGTCTGATCGACCACAAGTGATGTACAGACGATTGAAGGCTGACGCAGCGAGGGAAACCTCGGCGCACTGAAGAGGGTCGCAGCAAGCATGGCTACGAAAGATATAACGCCGCACAATCCGATGATCGACCCGGAGACGGGAGAGCAGCGGGTCATTGCCCCGGGGTACACCTTCCGGTCGATCACAGAGAAACTGACGCGCATTGTGCTCACGCCGCACACGCCGCTGGGATGGTTTTTCGGCTTCGCGCTGGCTGGCAGCATCGCCATGATGTTACTGGTGGCCGTCACCTGGCTCTTCCTGAAAGGCACAGGCATCTGGGGCATCACCATGCCGGTCGCGTGGGGCTTCGCGATCATCAACTTTGTCTGGTGGATCGGAATCGGTCACGCCGGCACATTGATTTCCGCCATTCTTCTGCTATTCAAGCAGAAGTGGCGCAACTCCATCAACCGCTTTGCCGAAGCGATGACGATTTTTGCCGTCATTTGCGCGGCCATGTTCCCTGTGATCCACACCGGACGGCCGTGGCTGGCGATTTACTGGCTGTTCCCCTATCCCAACACGATGAACTACTGGCCGCAGTTCCGTTCCCCGCTGATGTGGGATGTGTTTGCGGTTTCCACGTATGCCACCATTTCGGTTGTCTTCTGGTACATCGGAATGATTCCCGACCTGGGCACGCTGCGCGACCGCGCGAAATCGAAATTTGGGCGCTTTATCTATGGGCAGATGGCGCTGGGCTGGCGCGGCTCCACCCGGCATTGGATGCGCTATGAAACCGCATCGCTGCTGCTCGCCGGCTTGGCGACACCGCTGGTGCTCTCCGTGCACACCGTCATCAGCTTCGATTTTGCCGTGGCGATCATGCCGGGCTGGCACACAACCATCTTTCCGCCGTATTTCGTGGCCGGCGCCGTCTACTCTGGATTTGCGATGGTGTTGACCCTGGCCATCCCGATTCGCAAGTTCTATCACCTGGAAGATCTGATCACCATCCGGCACCTCGACAACTGCGGCAAGGTGATGCTGGCCACCGGCTTCATTGTCGCCTACGGCTACATGACCGACATCGCGTACGCCTGGTATTCGGCGGACAAGTGGGAATTCTTCATGGCCTGGAACCGGATATTCGGCCCTATGGGCTGGTCGTATTGGATCCTCATCTTCTCCAATATCGCGTTTCCGCTCACCACGCTGTGGTCGCGGCGGCTGCGGCATAACGTCGTATATCTGTTTATCGTTTCCATAATCGTGAACACGGGCATGTGGTTTGAGCGCTTCGTCATCGTCGTCACCAGTTTGACCCGCGACTACCTGCCGTCCTCCTGGGGCACCTACCGCGCCACGCGCTGGGACTACATGACGTTCGTCGGCACGCTTGGATTGTTTACAACCCTGTTCTTCCTGTTTATTCGTTTATTGCCCATGATTCCCATGTCGGAAATTCGCCAGATTTTGCCGGGCGCAAAAATCAATCAAGCGGAACTTCAGCACAAGGGTGGTGACTGATGCCAGTGCGCGAAGGGATTTACGGTTTACTCGCGGAGTTCGATACGCCCACCGAGTTGGTGGCGGCCGCAAAAACTTCCTACGATGCAGGATACCGGCGCATGGACTGCTACACGCCGTACCCGGTCGAAGAGGCCGCCGAAGCCATCGGCTTTGACGAGCCCAGGGAAAAAGGCGTCTCCCGAGTATGTCTCCTGGGAGGCATTCTGGGTGGGCTGGCCATGTTCACGCTCGAATCCTGGGTCTCCATCTGGGCCTATCCGCTCGACATCGCCGGACGCGGCAAGTTTTCCTGGGTGGCCTTCATCATTCCGGCCTATGAGTGGACCATTCTCTGGGCGGGCCTGTGCGCCGGTTTCGGCATGTTGGCGCTGAATCGTCTGCCGTCGCCGTACCATCCGCTGTTCAACGCGCCCAATTTCCGCAATGGCGCGACATCCGATAAATTCTTTCTCTGTTTGGAAGCCGACGACCCAAGATTTTCCCTCACTGACACGCGATCCCTGCTGGAATCGCTGCACCCAGTCTCCGTCGTCGAGGTGGAGCATTAAATTCATGTCGATGCACTCGTCAAATTCGCTGTTTCGCTGGACGCTCGCTGCCGGGGCCGTTGCTTTCCTGACGCTCATGTCAGGCTGCCGCCAGGACATGCAGAATGAGCCCAAAATGATTCCCCAGCGCGAATCCAGGTTCTTCGCCAGCGGCCGTTCTGTCCGGCCCCAAGTGCTCGGCACCGTCGCCCGCGGCCAGCTCGACGCCGATACGTATTTCAATACCGGCTTGATCGATAACAGTGAACAGGATGCAATGCCATTCCCGGTCACGATGCCGGTGCTCCAGCGCGGCCAGGAACGCTTCGACATCTATTGCACTCCCTGCCATTCCCGCGTAGGCAATGGCCGCGGCATGATTGTCGAGCGCGGCTACAAGCCCGCCGGCGACTTGCTGGAGCCGCGAATTCTTCACGAGCCGTTGGGCCATTATTTCGCGGTCATCAGCCACGGGTATGGTGCCATGCCGGACTACGCCGCGCAGATCTCCACCCAGGATCGCTGGGCCATTGCAGCCTACATCCGGGCGCTGCAACTTAGTCAGGCTGCGCCGCTTGAGGATGTTCCGCCGGGAATCAACATTCAGACGCTTGCGGAAGTGTCAGAGCAGATGGGATACCCGGCGAATTTCCCCCAGGGGTGGACTTTGCCCGAGTTGACCAATGTTCCCAGCGCTGGAGATATGTTTCCGGCGCAGGACGCCTCCGCCGTCGGCAAAAAAACCGGGATGTCCACGGAGGCTGGCAATGCGGGCGTAAAACATGCAGTACATAAAGGAACGAAGTAGGCGGGAATGGACACAAGCATGGAACAGGGAACTCACGCTCATGATTTGCCCGCGAACCTCGGCGCTCCGGTCGCGGTCCTTCGCTGGCGCTCTCGCGCGATTGTCGTTGCTGCCATTTCCGCGGTGCTGGCGGCGATCGATCTGCTGATCAGCCATAGTTTCGACTACGTGCTGCGTGGATGGCTGATGGGACTGATGCTTTGCCTCAGCGTCTGCATCGGCGGTCTTGCGCTGTTGATGGTGCAATGGTGTTCGGGCGGCAAGTGGGGCTTGCTGATTCGCCGGCCGCTGGAAGCGATGAGCCGGACCCTGCCGCTGGTCTTTCTGATGTTCCTTCCCATTGCCATCTTTGCCAAGCGTCTCTACATCTGGGCCAGCGTCACCGATCCCCAGGCGGCCTTGCACGCTGGCATCATCGACGCCATGCAGGCGCACGCCATCGCCTACAAGCGGCCTTACCTGAACATCGAAGGTTTCTGGATTCGAGGCATCGCCTACTTCATCATTTTTGGAATTTTCGCGTATTTTCTCAATCTCTGGTCGCTGCAGCGCGATACCGACACCCAGCACGGGAACTGGTTCTGGCAGAAGCGCTTCGAAAATCTCAGCGGTCCCGGCCTGGTCGTCTACTCGCTCGTTCTGACCGGCATGTGCGTCGATTGGGTCATGTCGCTCGACCCCACCTGGTTCTCGTCCATGTACGGCTTCATGTTCATCGTCTCCCAGGGCTACGCCGCGCTTGCCCTCGCGGTCCTCATGGTTCTGGCGCTCTCGCAGTACGAGCCCGTCAACGCCATCTTCCGTGTGACGGAACAGCACGATCTGGGCAAGCTGCTCTTCGCTTTCGTCATGCTCAATATCTACATGGCCTTCTCGCAATACCTCATCATCTGGTCCGGCAATCTGCCCAACGAAATTCGCTGGTACATGGACCGCATTACAGGAGGGTGGGGACCCGTCGCAGGACTGGATTTCCTGTTCCACTGGGTGCTCCCGTTCTTCCTGCTGCTCTCGCGCGATCTCAAACGCAACAAGAGAAGGCTCGCCACCGTCTGCTGCATCATGCTGTTTGCGCGGTTCTGGGATACCTGGTGGTTGATTGCGCCGAATTTCCCCGATGAGCGCCGCAACCTGCATTTCAGCGCCGGCATGATGCAATACATCTTTGTGCCCGCCATGATGACTGCTCTCTGGCTGGCCTACTACTTCACGGTTCTGAGGTCACGCGGCCTGGTGCCCTTGCATGATCCTCATCTGCCTGAAATTCTGGAGCCTGAACATGCCCACGCATAATCCAAATGGTCCCATGGATCCGAAAAGTCCTGCGAATCCGGACTCGTCCGATTGGGCGCATAATACGCCGCCGGACGATTTTATGACGCTGCATCAGGGCGGCGACCCTGAAAGTAAGAAGGTCGGGTACGAGCTGGCGGACGCCAACGTCAAGGAGATTGCAACCTTTCTGGTCGTCATGGCGGCATCCGTAGCGGTGGTCTTTGTTTTGGCCTTCGGGATCGGTAAGTTGATCTACCACGAGCTGAACCAGGAGGATGGCAAGGCCAATAAGTGGAACCAGATGGCCGGTGTCAAGCCGGGCAACATGGAATCGAATCCGCAGATTGAGCAGCAGCAGTTGCAGCAGCTCGTGCAACGGTTCCCCACCCCGCGATTGCAAACCGACGATGGCAATACCGACGTCGCCCAAATGCATGCCCGCGAGGACATGCTGTTGAACTACTACTCCTGGGTGGATGAGAAAAAACAAATCGTCAGAATTCCGATTACCCGCGCCATGCAGCTCATCGCTCAGAAGGGGCTGCCGGTCGAAAGCCAACAGGAACCACAGGAACAGGCAATGTTTGGAGACGCGCCGCACACGGTGACGGCGCCTCTCACGGATGGATTTGCGCGCACCGGCCCGGAACTCGATATGATCGAGGCCCGAGATCAGCGCTTGGGAATCGGTCCCTATGCGGCGAAGGCGGAGTTGAACTCCGGGCATTAGCGATGACAGCAGCGTCCACAATTCGGGTCCAGTTTGCGCGTCGCGGAACGCGGATGGCAGTTCTGTTTGTCGCGTTTGCGCTTGGAATTCTGCCGGCGATGGCCCATGCCCAGGTCGCCCCGATCGGCGAAAAATCCATGGGGGAACCGGCCCAGACGAAGTTGCCGGACATCTTGCAAAAGGTGACCATCCAGCAACATCTCGATCAATCGCTTCCGCTGAGTGCGGAGTTTCGCGATGAGACAGGCCGCACTGTCCGTCTAGGCGACTACTTCGGCAAGCGTCCCGCCATCCTGGCCCTGGTCTACTACAACTGCCCGATGTTGTGCTCCGAGGAATTGAACGGCCTGGTAGGCGCGCTGGAGATGTTGAAGTTCACTCCGGGGAAAGATTTCGATGTGATCGTGGCCAGCTTCGATCCTAGGGAAGGCCCGGCTTTGGCCGCCTCGCAAAAAGCCATGTACCTGAAGCGTTATGGCCGTCTGGATACAGCCAAAGGCTGGCACTTCCTGACCGGTCCGCAGTCCTCGATCTACGCTCTGACGAACGCTGTCGGCTTTGGATATGTCACCCTTCCGGGACCGGATGGAAAGAACCAATTTGCTCACCCCAGTTCCATTGAGCTGATCACCACCGAAGGCAAGATTTCGCAGTACTACCTCGGTGTCGAGTATTCCGCTCGCGATATGCGCGCCGGGCTGGTCGAGGCGTCGCACGGCCAGATCGGTTCCCCGGTGGACCTGATCTATACCTATTGCTACCGCTACGATCCCCACATGGCAAAGAACAGCATGGTTGTAGTACGCATCGTGCAACTGGGATGTCTGCTGACAGTGCTGGCGTTAGGAGCATTTATTTTGATTTCGCTTCGGCAGGAAGCCTTGCATGGCTGGAATGCCGAAGCCGTGAAAAAGGCGGACGGGTAAACATACATGTCGCACATCAGTCCCGTACTTTGGGAATTTTTAGTTCATTGGCTTGAGAACTTTGCGATCTTTCCGCCGGAGGCGTCCACCATTGCTCCGTATGCGGATGCTTTGTATTTCGCGCTTGTCGGAATGACGGTCACAGGTCTTGTCCTGGTCATGACCATGGTCTTGGTGTTTGCGATTCGGTATCGCCAGGAACGCCACCCGGAAGCGGTTCAAATCGAGGGCTCGACCCTGCTGGAAGCCACCTGGACTCTGATACCGCTAGGCATTTTCCTGGTGTTTTTCGTGTGGGGCGCGCTGCTTTATTTTCGTATTTACAATCCCCCCCCCAATTCCATGAATGTCTACGTGGTGGGCAAGCAATGGATGTGGAAGGTCGAGCATCAAGGCGGCCAGCACGAAATCAACGCCCTGCACATTCCGGAAGGCGTCCCGATTCAGGTCACATTGATTTCGCAGGACGTGTTCCATAGCTTCTCGATTCCCGCTTTTCGCGTCAAGCGCGAGGCCATTCCCGGCCGCTACACCACCGTCTATTTCCAGGCGACGACTCCGG
>JAJZIF010000136.1 GCA_021810735.1 Acidobacteriota bacterium | reverse complement strand
CGGGCCAAATAGTAACAGTTTCTGTTCCTTTTCCGAGAGCTGCTCGAACGGCTTGCGAAGATCGATCTTATAGCGGTCGGCGGCGAGATGGATCAGGCGAGCCAGATACTGCGAGCTGCCGCCGGGCCCCAGGCCGCCCTCAAGTAAAGGCTTGGACCAGTCGATGATGACCTTAGCAGGGTCAAAGTCATACATGCTGCCGAGACCGTTGCAGTGCTGGCAAGCGCCGTAGGTGCTGTTGAAGGAGAAGCTGCGCGGTTCCAGCTTGGGAACATTGATGCCGCAGTCGGGGCAGGCCATGGAGGAGGAATAGAGCTGCTCTTCGACTTGCGTGCCTGGGGCTCGCGTAGCGGAACCGGATCGAGTGGCGGCGCTTCCCGGCATGGCCACCAGGACGAGACCGTTGGCCATCTGGAGCGCCTTGGTGACCGCGGTTTCGAGGCGCTTTTCGACGCCCGGCTTGACGGCGATACGATCCACAATCGCTTCAATGGTGTGGTTCTTGCGCTTATCCAGGACAATGTCCTCGGCGAGATCGCGAACCTCTCCGTCGATGCGGGCGCGGAATCCCTGCTGGTCCAGCTTTTCCAGTTCGTCGCGGAACTCGCCTTTGCGGCCGCGCACGATGGGGGCGTAGATGGTGACGCGCTCGCCGGGGGCCAGTTCCATGACCCGGCTGACGATCTGATCCGCCGACTGGCGCGAGATGGGCCGTCCGCAGTTGGGGCAATGCGGGATGCCGATGGAGGCGTAGAGCAGGCGAAGGTAGTCGTAAATCTCAGTAATCGTGCCGACGGTCGAGCGGGGACTGCGGCTGGTGGTCTTTTGTTCGATGGAGATGGCTGGGCTCAGGCCCTCGATGGAATCTACGTCCGGGCGCTCCATTTGATCGAGAAACTGGCGAGCATAGGCGGAAAGGGTCTCGACGTAGCGCCGCTGGCCCTCCGCATAAATGGTATCGAAGGCGAGCGAGGATTTGCCGGAGCCGGAAAGCCCTGTGATGACGGTGAAGGAGTTGCGCGGTATCTCCACCGTGATGTTCTTCAGGTTGTGCTGGCGCGCTCCGCGCACGATGAGACGTGATATCGACATGGTTACCGGCAACAAACTTCGCGCGGCCTTTCCGCCGCATGTTTCAGGGCCTTATTCGAGAAAGAACTTGAGCATGGAGGAATCTTTCCAAGCAACAGAATGGATGCGAAACACACTGGCGTGGAACGCGAGAATTCGGTTGAATGAAGGACTAGGAGCGTGGATACCTATTTTTTCATGAAAACTGGTCGAGTCCTGTCGTACCGCACAGGAAGCATTTGCACTGGAGGAAAGCTCACATGATGTTGTTGATGGTGTCGACCATTCTCGCCTCGGTTGCCATTGGTGTTGCACTGGCTCATGGGCTATGTACCGCGCTATTTGCACTCGCTCGGATGCATGTTCGCGCGCAGAAGCCAGCTCCGTAGCAGATGCAGACAAAAATTGCGAATCCATAAATATTTTCTAGACTGAATCCTGCAATCCAGCGGCCACGAAATTTCCGCCTGCAGAAATTGCTGTCACAATGCGCGCGATCCTGAAAATTTCAAGCAATTCTCTCCGATCACATGGATCACTGCGGGTGCATTTTCCGCAACTCGTTGAAGATCTCTTGCGGCGTTTTGGGCTGAACCGGCTGGGTAGGGTCGGCTGGCGCTGATTCGTCGTTGGCGGTTGAGGCAATCGGCCCGCTGCCTGCGGCAACTGGCGTATTCGGCGCAGCGGCGGCATTGCCGGTGGTCAGCACAAGTCTTGGGGATTGTCCGCCCTCGCCGCCGATGATGACAAAGTTATATCCAGAGCCGTCCAGCAAGGCTGTCAGGGTGCTGGCCAGAGTGCCGGGTCCATATTGTCCGTAGATGCGTTGATCTCTGCCCAGCCCTTCGACGACGAGCCCGGTGTCTCTGGAAACTAGATTGAGGGTGTCGATGAGGCTGGAATTCCTTGCCTGAATGCTCAACATACCTTGATGGAACTCAACTGTCGCCGGCGAGGCGGGTTGGTTCGCAGGTGGAACGGGTGGTGGCGGCACTGCTGGCACTGGCGTCTCGACGGGCGCGTTCGTTTTGGCATGATGAGCATGGCGGGTCGAGTGATGAACCCCGGGCTGTGTCTTCCGGTTTGCAGATTTTCCGCTGCCGGAAGGAGAAGATTTGGCACCAGGGGTGGCCGTTGCCTGGCTTGCAACGGGGGCACTTGCATCCCTGCCGGCTGCCGGCGTCTGTGCTCTGAGGGTGAATGCCGCGGGCAAAAGAAGCAAGCCGCTCAGAGCGAGAATCCAACGGCGTGCAAGGGATGCGGAAGCCGAAACTGGAGAACAAGCTACGCGAGGCCAGCGCGGTCCGGCAGATTCGGCATCCAATTCTCTCAGTATCCCTGGGCGGGTGTAGGGGTCAAAAAGCATTTCTGTACTAGACTAACAATGTTTACCCGAGTCGGCATGTGGCGATGTTTTCACCGTCTACCTGATGCAATCCCGAGCAGGCAGATGGCAATCACAGATTCATTGAGGAAAAACACGGAATGAGTTCGACCGAAAAGCCACTTTCCGAAATAATACGCAACCGCCGTGCCACGCCCAGCTTCGATGGTGCGCCAGTCCCGGAGAAAGACCTGAAGCAAATTTTGAGTGCGGGACTGCATGCGCCGAGCGGGTACAACATGCAGCCCTGGCGTTTTATTGTGGTCCGCAATCCGGAGCAGAAAAAGCGTCTGCGCGGAGCAAGTTTCAACCAGGCCAAGGTCGAAGAGGCTTCGGCAATGATTGTGGCGTGCGGCGACGCGGATGGCTGGCGCAATGGCGATCTGGAAGAGATGCTGCGGCTGGGCCGGGAAGGCGGCATGTCGGAAAGCTATGCCGAGCAGGCGAAAGAGAACATTCCAAATTATCTTTCGAACCACCCGAATATGCCGATGTGGCTGAATCGTCATGTGATGATCGCCTTGACGCACATGATGCTGATGGCCGAGGCGCTGGGCTACGATACCGCGCCCATGGAAGGTTTCGAGGAAGAGAAAGTTCGGGAGGTATTGAAACTTCCGCTCAGCTATCATGTGGTCGCGCTGCTGGGGATAGGCCATCTGCAGGGTCCGGACAAGCATTACGGCGGCCGCTTCGATAGGACGCGGACGGTATTTGCAGAGGAGTACGGCAAGCCGCTGCGCCTGTGAGCGCGTGCTGGGACCAGGAGGGATCGAGGCGCGGCGAGGGCTGCGCCTTTTCCATTGCAGCGCGAGGATACCGAGAGAAACAGAAGGAGCCAAACCTGGTGAGCCAAAGAGAATACCCATTGTCGCCGATTGTTGGGGTGGGTGCAGTTGTGCTGCTGGGAAACTCGGTGCTGTTGGTTCGCCGCGCGAAAGCGCCACTGGCAGGGGAATGGTCGCTGCCCGGCGGCGCGGTGGAGCTGGGTGAAACGCTGGAGGATGCGATTGTCCGCGAAGTTGCCGAAGAAACGGGGCTGACGGTTGCGCCGACCCAGGTGCTGAAAGCGTTGGACCATATTGAACGCGATTTGGACGGGCGAATTCGGTTTCATTATGTGCTGGTGGATTTTCTGTGCGGCGTGGATCCGGGCGATGGCGTGGGCGCTGAGGCTGTGTTGCATGCGGCAACCGACGTGTCTGAAGCACGGTGGGCGCCAGTCGAAGGCCTGCGGGGTTCAAAGGAGTTTCCGCTTAGGCAGCGGACGCTGGATGTGATCGATGCGGGATGGAGCGAGGCACAGAAGAGCGGGCTAATTGAGCGATTTCGTCGGTGAGGATTGGAGAATCCCAGGTCTCAGAATCGAGACATGAGGCACCCAGGACATCGCACCTTCTTCAGCGGGCCGATTCAGGCCGGATTGCATTGCGAACGGCCGGTTGCTGCTGGGTCATGCAATGCATGGCGCCGAGGCCCCAGATGAAGTCACCGCTGTGAATGCCGACGATTGTATGGCGCGGAAATAACTCTGCAAGGATGTTAAGGGCGATACGGTCGTTCGCGTCGTTGAAGGTAGGCGCCAGCACCAGGCGATTGGCGATGTAGAAATTCGCGTAGCTGGCGGGCAGGCGCTGTTTTTCAAACACAACAGGAGAGGGAAGCGGCAACTCCACGATGCGGTAGGGTTTTCCGTCGTGGGTACGGGCGGCGTGCAGGCGCTCTAAATTTTCCTGGAGCGGTGCGTGATTTTCATCGTCGCGATTCGTCTCGACGGCTGCGACGATCGTGGTTCGATCCACGAATCGCGCAATGTCATCCACATGGCCGTGGGTGTCGTCGCCTGCAATGCCACGATTCAGCCAGATCACTTGATCGACGCCGAGGTACTCGTGGAAGCATTGTTCCAGTTGCTTGCGAGACGCGCCGGGATTGCGCTGCTGTACTTCGCTGAGCAGGCATTCTTCTGTGGTGAGCAACGCGCCTACCCCGTTGATGTCGATGCTGCCGCCTTCGAGCACGACGCGATGGCGCTGACCGTTGGCCAGCGTGATCTCGGGCATCCACACGGGCAGGGATACAAGTTTTGCGACGCGCGCAGGAATTTTGTCGTCGTGATGCCAGTTGTCATACTTGGCCCACGCATTGAATTTCCAGTTGGCGAGCGCAAGGGGCGGCGCGGAGACGCTCCCTGCAGCTGGAGTTAGAAAGATGGGGCCGGAGTCGCGCAGCCACACACGATCGGTCGGCCAGCGATGAAATTCGACGCGGGCCAGATCGGCGCCGCAGCGGCCGAGAAGATGGCGGGCGCGTTTCTCCGCTGCCGCGTCGTTGACAAGAATGTGAACGGTTTCGACGCTGGCAAGCCGGCGCACAATCTCGCCATAGACCCAGGGGATGGGCTGAAATTTTCCTGGCCAGTCCTCGGGATTATGCGGCCATGCAATCCAGGTGGCGGCGTGCGGCTCCCATTCGGCGGGCATGTGCAGGCCGAGGGCGCGGGGAGTGGTTTTGTCGATGTCTAAGATAGCAGGAGGATTGCGCATGGCGATCTATTCGTCACCTACTCATCGAGGAGGCGTTCCGTGATGGGCTGGTAGGCATCGACGCGGCGGTCGCGCAGAAAAGGCCAGTGGCGACGCGTCTCCTCGATCAAATGAAGATCGATTTCGCCGAGAAGAATCTCTTCCTTGTCGTGCGCGGCCTGGGCAAGGATGCGACCGAAGGGATCGGCTAGAAACGATCCGCCCCAGAATTCAATTCCGGCGCCTTCGGCGCGATCGCCGCGAACATCGCCATGCTCGTGGCCGATGCGGTTGACGGCGGCGACGTACACTCCATTCGCAATGGCGTGGGAACGCTGGATGGTCTGCCAGGCGCTGTACTGTGCCTCGCCAAATTCGGATTTCTCCGATGGATGCCATCCAATCGCGGTCGGATAGAAAAGAACATTCGCGCCTTGCAACGCGGTGATGCGCGCGCCCTCTGGATACCACTGATCCCAGCAGACCAGAACGCCGATGTTTCCGGCGTGGAGAGGGAAATTGCGAAAGCCGAGATCGCCGGGAGTGAAATAAAACTTCTCGTAATAGAGAGGATCGTCGGGGATATGCATCTTGCGATAGGTTCCGGCGAGCGCACCATCGTCCTCTAGCACGGCGGCGGTGTTGTGGTAGATGCCGGCTGCGCGGCGCTCGAAGAGGGAAGCAACGACCGCTACTTTTTCTTCCCGCGCGATGCGGGCAAACTTGTCGGTGGAAGGGCCGGGGATGGATTCGGCGAGATCGAAGAGCGTGTGATCTTCGCGCTGGCAAAAATATTGCGTGCGAAACAGCTCCGGCAGGCATACAACCTGGGCGCCGGCGCGGGCCGCTTCGCGAACGCGGTCGGCGGCCTTGTCGAGATTGGCGTCCGGGTCCGGGGAGCAGGACATCTGTACCAGGGCAACCCGAAAATTATTTTGAGCATTTGGCATGGCTGTCGTATTCGAAGCGCAGGGCAGGAAGAACCTGCCCTCGGCATGATGTCTCGCAGATGAAGAGCAATGCCGTGATTGCGCTATTCAAAAATCAAAATGGCGGCGGCGATGGTGGTTGTCCACAAGCCGCGCTTATCGCCCACGGCGGACTGCGTGACGTTGGCGGTGCGCACGATCTGGTTTGAGATGCGATAGAACTCTTTTTTCTCGTCCCAGCTCTTGTCCGGATCGAAATCCATATTTAGCGTGGTAGCGAGCATTTCGGCAGCGAGTTCTTCCGCGTAGTCGCCGGCCTGGTCTTCGGTTTCGCCGAAGCTGTGGTGCTCGCTGAGATAGCCGTACATATTTTTGTCCGAGGGAATGGCCACGCCGATGCTGGAAGCGATGAGCCGATGCGGTTCACGCGACGTATTTTCCGCGACCACGGCGAATACGACTTCACCGGGGTACAGGTACTTCAAGCCTTCTTTGCGAGGAACCAGTTTTGCCTGTGGGGGAAAGATTGACGAGACGCGCACGAGATTTTGCGCGGCAATTCCGGCGTCGCGCAGCGCCAGCTCGAATGATGTGAGACGTTCTTTATGCTTCCCGACGCCCTTGGTAAAAAACAGACGTTTCGGGACCATCGATTTGCCCAATTTATGTTCCTCCGGTTGCTGGAATGGCACGTTGGAGCGGTTCCACGGTTACTGTACCCGCCGAAGATCGCGCGGTGCAGCTCGCCGCGGCAAGCTGCGCGAAGCTACAATCCCGCTGGATACATCTGCCTTGGAAACCGCTCTGCCACCCGCTTCAAAATATCACAGAATGAGGCGGAAGCCGGAAAAGACTGAATCGGGCGGTCAGACTTCATCGCGAATTCACAAAAAGGGGAATGTAGAGTTCGCCGGGCCCGGTGGCGCGCGGCATCAGGAAACCACGGAGGGAAGCTCGGGCGTGGCCGCCAGCAAGGCCTGCGTGTATTCCGAGTGAGGATGTTCGCAGATTTGTTGCCAGCCGCCCTGCTCCACCATGCGGCCCTGGCGCAGGACGAGAATGTTGTCCGCCATGTAACGGACCAGCGGCATGGAGTGGGTGATGAAGATGTAAGTCAGGTGAAGCTCGCGTTGCAGGTCGCGGAGCAGACGCATGATCTGTGCGGAGACACTGACGTCGAGCGCGGAGGTGGGCTCGTCGAGAACGACCAGCTCGGGGTGCAGAATCAGCGCACGCGCAAGATTGATGCGCTGGCGCTGACCGCCGGAAAATTCATGGGGATAGCGGGGCAGCGCCGATCGGTCGAGGCCGACGGTTCGGAGCGCTTCCAGAATTCGAGCTTGCTGGGCCATTGCGGAGACGTTGCGAGCGCGGACAATCTCAGGGCTCAGATTCGAGACCTGAGACACCCGCTGCAATTCTTTGCGGTAGATGACAAGCGGCTCGCCGACGATTTCCTCGACGCGCATGCGCGGGTTGAGCGCGGCGTAGGGATCCTGAAAGACAATCTGCATGCGCTGGCGCACGTGCCGCAGCTCTCGGCTGGAGAGCGTCAAGAGATCCTGCCCATCGAGTCGAATCGCGCCAGAGTCGGGCTCGATGAGGCGCAGCAGCAGGCGCGCGACTGTACTTTTGCCAGAACCGGACTCGCCGACGATGCCGAGGGTCTGGCCGCGTTCGATGCGAAAGCTGACATCATCGACAACGCGTTTCGGCGGACCGCCGCCACGCACGGGGTAGCTCTTTACGAGGTTGTCGGCTTCGACCAGGGGCATGAAGGTAGGGTAGCAGGCACGGTCTCCATCGCAGCCAACGGCTGCGGCGCTGAGCCTTCCGGTCGCACACCTCGAGCTACCAGCGAATGCCGGTGGTGATGGAGACCAGGGCGAAGTTGGATTTTGGAAGCTGGTTCGCGGGAGTCATCATTCTGATATATCGGCCCTGCGCGAACAGGATGGCACGATGATTTGGATACAGGCGGCCTTCCATTCCGATGCCGAAGTTATACATTCCCTGATTGCTGGAATAGGAAGAGCCGGTGATGGTTCCGTTACAGTAATTGGTGAAGTTGGTATATCCGAGGCCGGAATAGATGGTGCAATTGATCGTCGATCCGATCGGCTTGTCGAAAGTTGTGGCGACGTGGGAATATCCGCCTCCGCCAACGACAAAGAAACCGTAGCGGGCTCCGCGAATGAAATAGAACGTGGGATCGGCGGAATAGGTCAAGATCGTGTAGTGGCCGCCCGGTTGCCGCGCGGTCTGCAGTACCCAGGAGGGAAGAGTGCTGTGGTAAAAGCTCAGTTCGCCGGGGATTTCAAACCGCCGCGTGAGTCGATATCCGCCGCCTCCGGTGCCCGTATAGGTGGAATTGATGACTTTCCCATTGGCCAAGCCGGGTCCAAAGGAGATGCCTCCCGCTCCTTCGACGAACCACTTGCTCAAGGGGACGGTCGTCGGAGTGGAGGGCGCAGACGACGCTTGCGCGGTGGAGGAACTGGATTGCTGCGCGAGAATGGCCGTGGCGTCGAAAAGGCCCATTGCGAACAGAAGCAAGATCGCAAACTTGTGCTGACTAAAATTCATTCGATCTCCTGATTTTTTTGCTTCTCTATTTGTATATCTTTTCGAGCAACAAACGAAACTACCGCTATGGGATGGCTGCCGGTGGAAGATCGATCGGAAATTTTTGGACCATTGCAGATATGAAGAAGAGACGGGCCGATTTTCATTTGGTGAGCGCCAGGAGGGGCCAATTTTTGGAAAGGCTGGT
>JAJZIF010000135.1 GCA_021810735.1 Acidobacteriota bacterium | reverse complement strand
CAAGCAGGCCAGTCGCAATGAAGATCGTCGCTGTTCGCCTCATTTTAGGTTTCGGTGGAGTGATGCCCATTGCCACGATGAAACTATCGACTATGACTTGTAAGATTCCCATGTTGGCTACTCCTTCCTCAAGTAATAGCGGGTCTGCTGTCCATCTACTTGGTGAATCTTGCTGCACTTGGCTTTTTCTTGCTGTAGTTTTTTGGCGGCCAACTGCGCCCGTACACTATCGGCCTTCGGACGGCAACGAAAGAGAACAGCAAACCAAAGTCCTATGTTGTGCAGGTAGCTGTTCGTAGAAGTTTTGTGAATACCCATGGGGGTAAGTGCTTTTAAAACGAGAAAGGAGATTTCGGAGCATGGAAAACGTCAGGATTGAAATCGAAGGAATGCATTGCGCGGCCTGTATTCGCAGGGTGACAAATGCGCTCACCGGAGTAGCAGGGGTTTGCGTCGATTCTGTCGAAGTCGGATCAGCGAATGTCAACTTTGATCCTGCTGCTATTGTGCCTGAGCAGATCAAAGCGGCGGTCGAACGCATCGGCTTCCAGGCCCACATTCACGCTAATTCAGGGAGTTAGAAAATGTCGAACACGGTTACCGCCGAAGCGGTGGACGACAGAGACAGAGCCTCTGTCGCCGCCCTGGAACGCATAAGTATTCCGGTGACCGGCATGACCTGCGCGGCATGCCAGTCTTTCATTCAGCGCACGCTCGCGGGAGAGGCAGGGGTCCAGGATGCGACTGTCAATCTCATGTTGCACAATGCGACCGTCAGCTTCGATCCGCGGGTTGTCTTGCCGACGGCCCTTGTGGAGAAGATCCGCCGCACCGGTTACGGCGCGGAGATGCCGGTTGCACATGCATCCGTCCTCGAAGCGCAGGAGAAAAATGACGAAGATCAGCTGCGGGAATATCGACAACTGCGCCTGAAGGCCGGGGTCAGCTTCCTGGCCGGCGTCGTTGCCATGATCGTCTCCATGCCGCTGATGAGCATGAACAGCGCAGGCGGCCTCGAGCGTATGAAAGACCCATTCATGAATTGGTCGATGCGGGTCCTTGATCCGGCATTGCGCGGGATGACTCCATGGCTGTATTCGATCAGCGACAATACCCTACGATGGTCGCTCTTTTGGCTGGCCACGCTCATCGTCGGCTGGGCAGGACGCCACTTCTACGTGAAGGCATGGTCGGCGCTGCTGCACAAGACTGCGGACATGAACACGCTTGTGGCGCTCGGGACTGGAGCCGCATTTCTGTATTCCGCAGCCAGTACCATTGCGCCGGGCTTCTTTATAGCCCACGGTGTCGCGCCCGATGTCTATTACGAAGCCGTCATTCTGATCATCGGACTGGTCCTGATCGGGAACACGCTGGAGATCCGTGCCAAAGGTCAAACCGCCGTTGCTTTGCGCAAACTGGTGCAACTGCAGCCTAAGACGGCGCGTGTATTGCGGGAGGGCGCGGAAGTCGATGTGCCCCTAGAAGCGATTCAGCACAGCGACCTCATCCTGGTTCGTCCCGGGGAGCGAATTCCCACGGATGGCGAAGTCATCTCCGGAAGGAGCAGCGTGGACGAGTCGATGCTGACCGGCGAATCGCTGCCCGTCGAAAAGGTCGCGCAGGATCGAGTCATCGGCGGAACCCTCAACCAGCGTGGCTCGCTGCAGTATCGTGCGACGATGCTCGGAGCAGAAAGCATTCTGACGCAGATCGTGCGCCTGCTGCGCGATGCGCAGGGATCCCGCGCACCGATTCAGCATCTTGCCGATCGCATCAGCGCCATCTTTGTGCCCACCGTGCTTGGTCTCGCCCTCCTCACATTCGGAGCGTGGGAGTTGTTTGCGCACAGCGTTGGCATGATGCAGGCTTTCGCCGCTGCTGTAGCGGTGCTGGTTATCGCCTGTCCGTGTGCGATGGGGCTGGCGGTCCCCACAGCAGTGATGGTGGCGACAGGACGGGGCGCGGAGTTTGGACTACTGATTAAGGGCGGTGAGGCGCTCCAGCGTTTGGAGAAGATCGATACGGTGGTGCTGGACAAGACAGGCACCATCACAGCGGGCCGACCGGAGGTCACGGATGTATTGCTCCATCCTGGCAGCAGCGTTTCCCGCGACGAGGTGGTTCGCCTGGCGGCTGCACTCGAACGCGCCAGCGAGCACCCGCTGGGTGAAGCTGTCGTTCGCCATGCCAATTATCGCGGCTCTTCTGTTCCGCTAGCGGAAGACTTCCAATCGATAACCGGGCACGGCGTGTCAGGAATCGCCGAAGGCCATGCCATTTTGATCGGCAATCCGCTGCTCCTCAAGAATGACGGCATCTCCATTGCACCGCTCACCGGGGTTGCGGAGCAGGCGGCTGCAAAGGGCCGGACTCCCCTGTGGGTTGCCATCGATGGAGATCTGGCTGGTGTGATAGTGGTGGCCGACACCATCAAGCCGACCTCCATCGCAGCGATTCGGCAACTGCATCGCGAGGGGCTGCATGTAGTGATGCTTACCGGGGACAATGAACGGACTGCCCATGCGATTGCGCGCGAGGTGGGCGTGGACGACGTGATTGCGGGCTTGCTGCCGCAGGGCAAAGTCGATGCGATTCGCCGTTTACAGGCCAAACACCGCGTGGTGGCCATGGTCGGTGATGGCGTGAACGATGCCCCCGCGCTGGCGCAAGCGGAGGTCGGCATCACAATGGCGAGCGGCTCCGACGTGGCCATGGAAGCCGGTGACGTTACGCTCATGCGCAGTGATCTCACCGGAGTCGCAGCAGCCATCGCACTCTCTCGCGGCACAATGCGTGTCATGCGTCAGAATCTGTTTTGGGCTTTTGCCTATAACGTGGTCGGCATTCCGCTCGCAGCCGGAGCTCTTTACCCCTTCTGCGGCTTGCTCCTCAGTCCGGTGCTGGCCAGCGCCGCGATGGCCTTCAGCTCGTTCAGCGTTGTTACCAACAGTCTGCGCCTCAGCCGGCTGAAGCTGGGATAGGGAGAACTATGGCAACGAAAAAGACCACACAATCGTCCGCAGGATTCCCTGGATGCGCGGTTTCGGCTGCCGGGCGCAAAGCGGTGGGCGTCCATCCGGTGATCAAAACATCGAGTCTGCGACGGCTCAGCCGCATCGAGGGTCAAATGCGCGGAATTCAGCGCATGGTGGAGGAGGACCGCTATTGCGCAGACATTTTGATGCCGGTCTCTTCGGCTCAGGAGGCGCACCTCGCGGTCGCCCGATCTCTGAGGCGCAATCACCTGGCGCACTGCGCAGCCATGCGATCAGGACCGGATCGGATGATGAGAAACAAGCTATATAGGACGAGCTGCTGGACGTGATCTACAAGAACGCTCGCTAGAAATTCGAGGCCATTTGCATCGCTCTCCCAGGAAGCCGTTCAGGCTGCCTCAGGAGACCTATTGCCCGCCAAAGGAGCCTGTCTTGCCGGTATCAATACAACATCAGCGAACCATTCTGTTTGCTGAACTGCTGGCTGTAGCTTTCATGGGCGCTGTCGCGACGGCTGCACATCGTACCGGAGTCAATCTGCTGCTGTTCCCTGAATTGGCCGCACTGTCGCACGACGTCCTCACCCGGCCCCACGGAAAGTGGGCCAGTCAGCCGTTCAGGTTGATTCTGACACCCACGCTGGCAGCCGTCGCAGGATCTTTCATCACGCGACACACGCACTACAACGCAATCGTGCTGCTCGTGATTGTGATTGCCAGTCTTTTCATCATCCGGTTACTCCGCTCGTCCATTGCGCCCGCCATCTCTGCAGGCGTATTGCCCATAGTCCTCGACGAGCGGCGCTGGATATATCCGCTTGTCATCTGCGCGGGATTGATTGGCCTCGCGTTGCTGATGTGGGTCTGGCAAAGATGTGTCTCTTCGATGGAAGCCCAGCCGCTAGCCTCTATACTCGAAACGATCGACGACGAGCTCGAAACCATTCCCGCCGAGCGTTTCTGGCCGATCACTCTACTGACCTTCGTGTTGGTCGTGGCGGTCGCCAGTCAGCTCACAGGCTTGCGCTTCATGCTCTTTCCACCGCTGATTGTCATGGCTTACGAAATCCTAGGCCACCCGGAACTGCCGGGCTGGATCGAGCGGCCCGCGCTCTTTCCTCTGGTGTCGTTCCTCACCGCGTTCGTGGGGCTGGTCGCGTGCCGCAGCTTCCACGGCAGACCCGCCGGGGTTGTCCTGACCGTCGCAATCTCAATCCTGCTGCTGCGCTGCTTCCGAATGCACATGCCTCCGGCCCTGGCGATCGGCGTGCTCCCGTTCGTGATGACCGCTCCCGATGCCTGGTATCCCATATCGGTCGCGATCGGCACCACCACACTAACCTTCTGGTTCCTGGCGCGCGGTTATCTTCGGAGATCCGCGATCAACACAAACCATAACCCGGATGCGAGGAATATATGAACAGCTACGTTTCCAACTTTGACAGACTCAACACTCCCATCAGCCGCCGCCGCTTCGTACAGGGCATCGCCTCCGCTGGCGCGTTGGCTGCACTGGGCGGCGCGGGCATCGCAGCTTTTGCCGACTCCGATTCGCAAACGTCGCCCGTGCTCTCCGGCACGCATTTTGATCTCGTAATCGACACACTACCGGTCAACTTCACGGGCCGTCCGCGGATGGCTACCGGAGTGAACGGCTCCTCACCGGGACCCACCCTCCGCTGGCGTGAGGGTGATACTGTCACCGTTGCCGTCACCAACCGGCTCAATGTGACCAGCTCCATTCACTGGCATGGCATGCGGATACCTGCAGGAATGGATGGCGTTTCCGGACTCAGCTATCGCGGCATCGCTCCCGGTGAAACATTCATCTACCGCTTCCCTGTGCGCCAGAACGGAACCTATTGGTATCACAGCCACGCGCAGTTCCAGGAGCAGACGGGTTTGCTCGGCGCCCTTGTGATCGAACCCCGCGACCGCGACCACGACCCCATTGAGTTCGACCGCGAATATGTCGTGCTGCTTTCCGACTGGACCGACGCCAATCCGGAAACGATCTTCAGCAATCTGAAGCAGGAGAGCGACTACTACAACTACCATCGTTTCACTCTGGCGAACTTCGTCGCGGATGCGAAGGAACAGGGCGCTGCAGCTACGATCCGCAAGCGTCTGCCGTGGGGGCGGATGAATATGAGTCCCAACGATATCGCCGATGTATCAGGAGCCGCCTACACCTATCTGCTCAACGGCAATCCTCCCAGGGCAAACTGGACCGGCCTCTTCCGGCCGGGCGAGCGCGTTCGTCTGCGCTTCATCAATGGCTCCTCGATGACATTTTTTGACGTTCGCATCCCCGGCCTTCCCATGACGGTGGTGCAAGCCGATGGCAACGATGTGGAACCGGTGGAAGTAGATGAGTTCCGCATGGGCGTTGCGGAAACCTACGATGTAGTCGTTCAGTCGGCCGCCAGCACCGCGTACACCATCTTTGCCCAGGCGGAAGATCGTACCGGGTTTGCACGCGGCACGCTCACGCCAACACTGGGGTTGACTGCGGCGGTCCCACCGATGGATCCGCGCCCCACGCGCACCATGATGGACATGGGCATGGGCAGCATGGCTGGCATGAAGATGAGCGGCAAGCAGGGCATGAGTGGAATGCAGATGGGGGCTTCGGGCATGCAGGGCAGGCATGCAACCTCGCCTGCCATGGGTAGTACGCACGAATCCATGCTGGCAATGCAGAGCAACCGCGGGACGGGGACGACGCCGTTTCCGCAGCCCGGCCCGCATACGGCGCGGATCGGGGGAACGACCGGCGAGGAAGTGAAATTGCAGGCATCCAACCCTGCCAAAATACATATCGGTCCGCAGGTGGCTGCGATGCCCATGAGCGTCAGCGGCCGATTGAACGATCCCGGCGACGGGCTCGAGCACAATGGACGCCGGGTGCTCACCTACGCCGATCTGCGCGCCCGCTACCGAGGAGTGGACGGCAGAACCCCGACGCGCGAAATCGAACTCCACCTCACCGGCAATATGGAGCGCTTCATCTGGGGATTCAATGGGCAGAAGTTCTCCAGCGCAGAACCGATTCAACTGAAGCTCGGAGAGCGACTCCGTATCGTGCTTGTCAATGACACCATGATGGAGCACCCGATTCACCTGCACGGCTTATGGAGCGAACTGGAAAACGGACACGGCGCGTTCAATCCTTATAAGCACACCATCACCGTCAAGCCCGCCGAAAGGGTGAGTTATCTCGTCAGCGCGGATACGCCGGGCCGCTGGGCCTACCACTGCCACCTGCTCTACCACATGCGTGCCGGCATGTTCCGTACGGTGGTGGTCTCATGAGCGCCGCCGGGAAGATCGTTCGCCGAATGCAGTCTGCCCACGCGATTCCAATTCTGATATGCGTCTTCGGCCTGGTTGCGGCGCGGCTGGCGGGTGCGCAGACATCGGTTCCCGCTGCACCGGAACCAGTTCCGGCGAAAGTGCCGGGATGGCCATCCGCTGTCCGGGACAATACGGTAAACGCGCATGTGCTTCTTAATCAGTTCGAGGGGCGGACCAATGGATCGAATGATGCGTTCCGGTGGGACGGCGAAGGCTGGATCGGCACCGACATGAACCGACTCTGGATCAAATCGGAAGGCTTCGCCGGCAACGGCGCGGTCAGCGACGGGGACCATGAGGCTCTTTATGACCGGCCGATTCCGCGCATGCGCTATTTCGACGCCCAGGCAGGAGTGCGCGCCGACATCGATTCCAACCCGACTCGTGTCTGGGCCGCCGCAGGCATCGAGGGTCTCGCGCCGTACTTTTTTGACTTTGAGCCAACGTTCTATATCCGCGATGGCGGACACATGGCCGGGCGCATCGAGGGCTCGTGGGATCTCTTCCTCATGCAGCGATGGGTCGTGCAACCGCAGGCGGAGCTGAATTTCTATAGTAAGGACGACCCCGCACGCAAAATCGGTTCTGGCTTCTCAGACATCGATACCGGAGTTCGTCTGCGCTACGAAGTTAACCGTAAATTAAATCCTTATATAGGGTGGGCCTACAACGGCAACTATGGCGGCTCAGCTCGCTATACGCGCCTGTCCGGAGAAGCAACCAGTAACTCCAGTTTCGTCTTCGGACTCCGTCTCTGGTATTGAGATCGCGTCTACACGAATCGAGGCACGTATGCGCAATGTTTGCTCCCGCATGGTTCGCTGCTGGGGAACCAAATCCCGACTGAACAGCACGGAGTATCTGTGGTTCCTCTCCATGTTCGGCATTCTGGCGATTCTGGAGGATAATCGCATCGGGCTGTACCTGATTCCCCCCTTTGGCGCTACGCTTACTATTCTTCTCGATCTTTCTGAGGCGGCAGTGGCACAACCCTATGCCCTGGTAGTTGGTTCCGTTGTTGGAGCCTCCGTGGGAACGTTGCTCAGCCTGTTTTCGCACGGAGCCGTCATGGCAATTGTCGCCGCCATCGTGGCCTTCGGCATCGTCAACCTGATCCACGCATACCATCCGCCCGGCGTGGCGCTGGCGATGTATCCCTTGCTACTTCATCCGGGCCATTGGTTTCCGCTGACGGTCGTTCTTCCTTTCACTGTCATTGCAGCAGGCTCTGCCACGCTCCTCAGTAGCCTGGTTGAAACATGGCCGACTTATCCATTGCCCTTGAGAGGCAGTCAGTGATTGCGTTTTTACCGATTAGGTTCGCAATCCGTCAAATAGCCGTTCTCGCAACAATTGTTCCGAGAAGGCGCACTCTGGCGAAGAGCGGGAATGGATTGAAATATAGCTCAAGAATTGCGTCGGAGTGAAACAGCTTAATCAAGATACTATTCAGCGTTTGCAGACTCTTCCGAGACGCGGACTCCGCAAATCATCCACCAGTGTCCACCTTTCACTATGCCCATGGGTATAGATTGCAATGCGAATTCTCATCACAATTTACAGACTCGGCCCGAAGTCATAGCCGTAACTGATTTCATTCCTTGGTTCCGGCTGCTGCACCCTTTGCACTGGCATTTTCTCCAGGCCATGCTCGTGCGAAGCAGGTTCATGTTTCAATTCTCTGGCCAGCTCCGTGGCTGACGGACGCGCGGTCGAGATGCCGAGGGATTCTCGCAACTGTTCCCGGTCGCTGGTGACAATGGCAATCTCCTCCCGTCCGCGCGATGCGGCCACGTAGAAGAGCTCCTGTTTCATCGCGTCGGCGGAAACGATGACCCTATCCACCGTCTTCCCCTGACAGCGATGTGCGGTGACGGCATAGCCATGCGTAAACTCACGATAGTTATCTGGAATGGTCCTGCCATCTTCCAGATGAATGCTCTTGCCTTCAACTTTGCGCACGATGACCAATTCGCCATTCGTGGCCTGAAACTCTGGACTACGGCGATTGCCCGTCAGGAGAAGCCGGTCGCCCGCAGCAACTTCCATCGGCTGGCGTTCGTGGACAGAGTAGGCCCATGCCTGCTTCGTTGTCAGCGAGACATCCTGGCCACGTTCGTTGCGAGCAGCCAGGGTATCGCCATCCACGCGACGGACTTCCAGTGAGTCATGTCGATCGACGCCATGCGTCGCACGATAGAAATGCAATATCTGCCCTTCGTGATAATTCGCAGGATCGCGCTTCTGTGCCTCCGTCCATTGCAGAGGCACATGGCGTTCCATCATTGCTCCTGTTGCAAGCTCGCCACGTTCTTTAAGATCGTGCCGGATGGCCTCTGTCACCCGA
>JAJZIF010000134.1 GCA_021810735.1 Acidobacteriota bacterium | reverse complement strand
TCTGGCGGTGGGAGGGCCAAACAACTGGGGCCGCAGGTCGCCAGGCGCTCCCGGTTTGTTTGGCGGCACATCGACGATCCCGACCACTCAGTTCCCGCAGCCGGTAGGCCTGGGTGAGACGTGGGACCCTGCGTTGATCGAAAAAGCCGCAACCGAGGAAGGCCACGAGGCACGCTATATATTCCAGAGTTTCGATCGCGGCGGGTTGATTGTACGTGCTCCCAACGCGGACTTGGCCCGCGACCCTCGCTGGGGAAGATCGGAGGAATCCTACGGAGAAGACCCTTACCTTGTGGGCACCATGTCGGTTGCATTTGTCAAAGGACTGCAAGGGGACGATCCGCGAACCTGGTTGACCGCCTCTCTGGTCAAACATTTCCTGGCGAACAGCAATGAGGACGGCCGCGCGGGGTCTTCGTCAAACTTCGACGATCGGCTATTGCATGAGTACTACTCCGCTCCATTTCGCATGGCGATTGAGCAGGGTGGAGCGAATGCGATCATGACTGCGTATAACGCAGTCGATGGAATTCCCATGGCCGCAAGCCCGCTGCTGAAGGATCTGCTGATGCAGCGGTGGGGATTCAACGGCATGATCGACACGGACCGCGGCGCGATCACGTTGATGGTGACCAAACACAAGTATTATCCCAACATGACGGAAGCCATAGCTGGGTCCATCCATGCGGGGGTCAATCAGTTTCTGAATCCGTATCAGGAGGCGATCAAGGAGGCATTGCAAAAGAAGTTGATTACGGAAGCCGACATCGACCAGAATTTGCAGGGCGTTTTGCGAGTCATGATCCGCTTGGGCTTCCTGGATCCTCCAACACTTGACCCTTACACGCAAATCAAGGCGGACAAATCGCCAGCACCCTGGGACCAAGAGTCCAGCAAAGAGTTGGCGCTGCAAGTTACCCGGGAATCGATCGTACTGCTAAAAAATTCGCCTCATCTTTTGCCACTCGATATGTCGTCGATAAAATCGATCGCTGTTATTGGGCCTCTGGCAAACGTTGTGTATTTAGACGGCTATAGCGGCACGCCGCCCTTTGCTGTCACGCCTGTGCAAGGCATCCGAAACAAAGTGGGCTCGCGCGTCGACGTTCGCTATAGCGCCGACGACGACGCGGCGGTGCAGTTAGCCCGGACCTCCGATGTTGCCATCGTAGTGGTCGGCAATCGACCCATGTGCCATAAACGCACAGACAGTCTGCCTTGTCCCGATCCGACAGAGGGGCAGGAAGCCGTGGATCGGCAGAAAATCCATCTGAAGCCATCCCAGGAAAAACTGATCCAGACTGTCTATGCTGCAAATCCTCGTACCATTGTTGTTCTGGTTTCCAGTTTCCCGTACACCATCGACTGGACGAAGCGGCATATTCCATCCATTTTGAATATGGCGAACAATAGCGAAGAGGAAGGCAATGCTCTCGCCGATGCAATTTTTGGCGACTACGATCCCGCTGGCCGCCTGGTGGTCACGTGGCCAAAATCGATGCAGCAACTGCCGTCTATGATGGATTACAACATCCGGAATGGCCGCACTTACATGTATTTTCGCGGCAGGCCGTTGTTTCCCTTCGGATATGGGCTGAGTTACACCACGTTTGCATACTCGAATCTGCAGACGAGTTCGTCGAGGCTATTTCCGGGAAAATCGATTGAGGTCAGCGTCCAGGTGCAAAATACCGGTCAGCGTTCTGGAGATGAAGTCGTTCAAATGTATGTCCAGCACATCCATTCCAAAATACCCATGTCCAACCTGGAGTTGGAAGGATTTCAACGGGTGAATGTACCGGCGGGCCAGAAGAAAACCGTTGTAATGTCTTTGACGGAAAAATCGTTGATGTATTGGGATACGTCCAAGAAACAATGGTCTCTTGAAAGCGGCAAAGTCAAAATCATGGTGGGAAGCTCATCCCGAGATATCAAGCTATCCAAAGTGATCAGTGTTCAATAGCGGGTCGGCGAATAAGATTGGCCTGTCAGTCGCGAATGCAGCGGATAGAAACCTGCTCGTTGAGTTTGAACTTCGCTAGAATGCGCCGCAGTCTCCGGAGTCGGCCTCGAATCCAACCATCTGCATGGCATTGGTAATTTCCGTGTTCCGCATGAAGTAATTCCAGCAAAAACCGGTGCGCAGGTTCTCCGCCATGAGGACGCTGATTCCTAAATCGATGCCGAGTTGGTCCTCAGCATACCAGTTGGTCTGCGGCTGAAAAGCATCGATAAATCCATACCGAGTCCAGGCTTTTTCGCCGTATTTCTCCCGGATAGAAAACAGTACATGGGCGCACTCGGCGGGCAAAAAGACCAGCGAGCCAGCCGTTGCGGAGGGAACGATCGTTCCGTCGATGCCGCCAAATTCCGGCGGTCCTCCCCATACTCGATATCCGGTCGGAGATTCGGAAGCGGTGATTCCCCAAAGGTTCTGGTCCATCCATGGAAACTGACGGCCGAGAGTGAGACAGAAAAGTTGATGCGCGCGGGTTGCGGCAATGGAATTGAGGAAGTAATTGGCATGTCGATCGCGCAGATTCCGAAAATCGCACCACGCTTGAGCATATTGATGGGTGAAGATTGGCGCCACGCCGCTGATAAAGTTGATGCCGCCAAACTCGATGACCGGACGGCTGACAGCATTCCACGTGCTGGACGGAATGGCATTGCGGGGCGCCCCGATCGCCATCAGCAACATCGTGAGCATTTCGGCATAGACGTCCCATCGGTACGGGATGAATCCGGATTCCGGCAGCCATCCCATCGACAGCGTGTCGCTGCCGTTCAACATCCATTTCCAATCGACGCGTTCGTACAGTGTGGTCGCCAGCGCGTGGATGCGAAGATTGCCGCTGAAATACTGGCGGCATAACAGAATGCCGCAGAGCAGAAGGGAGGTATCGATGGAAGAAAGTTCGGAGCCGAAGAGCCGTTCGCCGCTCTCAATGTCAAGAAAATGATAAAGAAATCCATGGACATGCGGACATTGTTCCAACAGAAATGCCAGCGTGGTTTCAACCCGTTGTTCGCAGATGGAGGGCAACATGTATTTGCGATGGGCCGCGATGCAAAGCGCGCTTAGGCCAAAGCCAGTGGCTGCGATGCTGGCTACGCGACTGTCCGCGATACCTATTGCCGGCGCATGATCCCGTACCAGTCCAGTGAGCGGATGTGCCTGCTCATAGAAGTAGGCGGTGCCACGTCCTCCCATATCGTCCAGCATTGTATCGACTACGGTGGAAATCTGCGTCAGGGGACGATTGATGAATTGCCCAGGGGGATGGGGATATTTCTGCGCAACTTCGCTTTCGCGTTTGGGTGTCTTTTCCCCCTCCGGGGAAGGAGTCTGCGATTGCGCGGGAGGTTGTGATTGCGCGATCCCAGGCAGCCCCATGGCCAGCCCTGCAGCCGCCGAAACCCCGACTCGGCGTATCAAATCGCGGCGTGTAACATGCTGGTCTTTCAATCGGGCAATAATCCTTACCTGGCGGTTGAGTGACTGGGATCGCTAAAATGTTCTTTCAACCACACCACAGCCGATCCTACTGCTGTTAGACACGAATCGTCATCCAAAGGAGCACCGGAAGTCGTTTTTTTTGTCAAAAGAGTGACAGCGACAGATAAATCCTAATACTGCAATATCCTGTGCAAAGCATCGACAATTTTGCCCACATTGGGCATATAGAACTGTTCCATCGCCTCGGCAGCGGGAATGGCGGGAACGTCGGGAGCTGCGACGCGCACAATGGGCGCATCCAGGCAATCGAAGGCCCGCTCCGCAACCGTTGCGGCAATCTCGGAACCGATTCCGAGTGTGCGATGGTCCTCCTGCACAATGCAGAGGCGGCCGGTCCTCGATATGGACTCCAGGATAGTGTCGTGATCGAGCGGATTCAATACCCGCAGATCGATCACCTCGACGCTGGCGCCGCTTTCTTCGGCTACTTTCTCTGCCGCCTGCAATGCCAACTGCAGCATGTAACCGTAGGTGACAATTGTCGCGTCCTTCCCAGGCCGCCGGATCGCGCAATGGAACAGGTCGGCAAGGTGGTCGTCGCCTTCCGGCAGTTCCTCCCTCACGGCGGGCAGGCGATAGAGCTTCTTGTGCTCGAAGTAAATAACCGGATCGTCCTGACGAATGCTGGCTTTCAGCATTCCCTTGGCATCGCTGGCCGTGGCGGGTGCGACCACCACTAAACCTGGCTCATGCGCAAACCATGTGGTGTTGGTTTGGCTATGATACAAGCCGCCGCCAGTACCGCCACCATAGCAGACGCGAACCGTCAAAGGACAGGTCTGCGTTCCCGCGGAACGATACCTTAGCTTGGCTGCCTGCTGGGTAATCGCGTCCATTGCCGGGGTGATGAAGTCGACGAACTGAATCTCAGCGACCGGACGCAATCCAGCCATCGCGGCACCGATGGAAGCGCTGACAATGATGCCTTCCGCCAATGGGGAGTCGACGACGCGGTCCGCGCCGAATTCTTCAATCAGCCCTTTCGTGACACCGAACGCGCCCCCCATGACACCCACATCTTCACCCAGGATGAAAACATTGGGATCGCGCCGCATTTCTTCTCTGAGAGCAGCGTTGATCGCATCTAGATAGCTCACCGGCATATTGCTTATTGCCCCAATGGATTGAATGATTTAGAACTTCGGCGAATAGTTCTTGCGATCCAGTTCCCGGTTGCGTATGTCGAAGGAGTAGAGATAATCCAGGCAGTCGATAGGTTCCGGCGGCGGTGCCTTCTCCGCAACGTCAATGGCCGCATCGAGTTCCTTCTGAAACTCTTCTGATATCTCTTTCTTCCAGGCGTCTGAAAAAAGATCTTTGCCAGTCAGGTACCGTTCCATCGCGGCAATCGGATCTTTTGCCTTCCACTCTTCCACTTCTTCCGCACTGCGGTATTTGGCCGGGTCGATTTCCGAGTGGCCGTACCAGCGATATGTCTTGGCCTCGATCAGGGTCGGGCCGCCACCGGTTCGAGCTCGCGCAATCGCTTCCTGCGCAACGCGATACATGGCGACGACATCGTTGCCGTCCACAGTGATGCCTGGGAAACCGTAACCGATTGCTTTCAGACTGATGTCGTCCACTTTTGTCTGCAACTTTACGGAGACCGATTCCGCCCAGAGGTTGTTCTGGCAGACATACACGATGGGCAAGTTGCGCACGCCAGCAAAGTTCAGCGCTTCGTGCCAGAAACCGAGTGATGTCGAGCCTTCCCCAGAAAAAGCGACCACTACATTGTCGTTCTTCTTCATCTGGTTGGCCATCGCGATGCCAGTCCCGATGTTCAACTGAGCAGCGATCGTCGAACTTGGGGTGATGATGTTGAGGGGCGCATAGCCGCCATGCGCCGGCGCCGAGCGCCCTTTGTCCGGGCTAGTGCTGCGCCCGTAAAGCTGGCTAAACATTGCGGTTAGCGGCGTACCCTTGATGAAGTTCAAAATGAAGTCGCGGTGCGAGGGAGCCACTGTGTCCTCGGGGCGGAGGTCGACGCCCGCGCCGACGGCTGCGGCCTCCTGGCCAACGGCCGCGTAATAATTGCCCTTGAATCTCGCCTGCTTCTTTAAGATTCGCGCCCGCTCTTCCAAAAGACGACATTTCAGCATCGTGCTGTACAGCTGCTTCAGCTTATCGTTGCCGATCAATGGATTGGGGTGGTTCGACGTGGCCGCCGCACCTGCGACCGGCTCCTTCACTTTTGTCGCCATTTTCCGGGTGGATCCTCGTCTAGATCAAGTGTATCGCAATGACCATCCGATTCGAGTGGTTTCCCGCTTAGGGGATGGCCTACTTGCTTCGATATTGTGCGGCTCCCTGATTTCCACGCGGAGGTGGAATAACCTGTGAATATCCGGGCGGAGATGTCGTGGAAGTCTTCTATTCCCAATGGTCTTCACCTGTTTGCACCGGATGCGCGACCTTTTGGCTCCGATAACTGGAATGCAGGGTATGCTGCAGTTCTCAATCCCGCATGCCGCTGTTGTGCAGACGTGAGCTTCGAGGGACAACAAACACTCAGGTTCTTTCGATCAGGTTGAATATTCCGCGTTGATGCGCACGTACTCCGCAGTCAGATCGCAGGTCAGAAAATCGCAGAGTTCATTGCCCATTCCGAGCGACACGCGAACATTCACGGTCCTTTCCTTCATGGCGCGATGGACACAGTCCTTGTCAAAATCTGGCGCCGTTTGGCCATTCCGGCAAACGGGCAGTTCGCCGATCCATATCGATGCCTTTCCCGGATCCATCGCCGCTCCAGAGTAGCCCGCAGCAGCAAGTATGCGTCCCCAGTTAGGGTCGCACCCTGCGAACGCGGTCTTGACCAGGGGAGAGTTGGCGATGCTGCGTGCGATCCGCTCGGCGTCGGCAGCCGATGCCGCGCCCTCAACCGCCAGTTCGATGACATGACCCGCGCCTTCTCCGTCCTCAATGATCTGACGGGCGAGGGATCCGCAGATTTGCTTGAGCGCGTGAGAGAAAGCGTCTAAGCCTGGCTCCATAGCGGCGTGCGTTACGGATACGCCGCTCGTCCCGCTCGCAAGCAGCAGCACGGTGTCATTCGTCGAGGTATCTCCGTCGATCGATATGCAGTTGAAGGTCGGTTGCACGGCGTCGTTCAAAAGCTTTTGCAGATCGTGTGAGGCAACGCTGGCATCCGTAAAGAGATAGACCAGCATGGTTGCGTGTGGGACCAGCCGAGGCGCAATCATGCCTGCGCCTTTCGCCACTCCAAGCAGGCGAACCTGCCGATCGCCAATCTTGATCTCCGCGCTGGCGATCTTCGCACGCGTGTCGGTGGTAAGGATCGCTTCGGCGAACTGTTGGACGTGTGCGGCTGTCTCCCCCAGTTGCGCAGCGATATGCGGCAGCGCGGCGACCAGCTTCTCGCCAGGGAGTTGCACCCCGATGATGCCCGTGGAAGAAGGAAATATCTCCTGCTCGGAATATCCAAATTTCAGCGCGGCAGCCTTGCAGACAGTCCGGCAAGTCGCCACACCTTGCTCTCCCGTGGCGCAGTTGGCGTTGCCGGCGTTGACCGCAACGAAGCGTACCCGGCCACCCGATTGTCGCAGGTGTTCACGGCCCACGATGACGGGTGCAGCGACCAGACGATTGCTTGTGAAGACGGCGGCGGCGGTTGTTCCTTCGATAGCCTGGGCGCAGGCAAAGTCGGGCTTACCGCTGGGTTTGACGCCTGCCCGCACCGCGCCAAAGCGAAAGCCCGCCGGCGTATGAGCGAAGGAGAAAGAGGGAGGTCCGAAGGTTTCGTGCGACATTGCCATTATCCTTTTATGAATGGGAATGGAATTGGATTCATCGTTATTTATTGAAATGAGAAAGATTTCCGTGGCGCGAGGCGATGCCATCGTGCTGCATGAGCTTTCGCTGCGGGTGGGACAACGGGAGCACATCGCAATCCTGGGACCGAATGGTTGCGGAAAAACCACGCTGATCCAGACTCTCACGTGCCAGCGTTATCCGCTGGTGCGGGAAGGCTCGTATCTCCGAATCTTCGGGGAGGAACGATGGGACCTGAGCGAATTGCGCCAGCACTTGGGGATCGTCTCTGCGGACCTTCCAGGCGAGCGCACTCCTCATACAACGGGTCGCGATGTAATCGTGTCTGGATTTTTTTCGAGTTCCACACTGTGGCCGCATTTCCACGTGACCCCGCAAATGTGGGAGCGGGCGGACGAAATTCTTCATCTGCTGGAAGTCGAGCACCTGCGTGACAAGCCGGTAGGACAAATGTCGGCCGGAGAGACAAAACGTATTCTGATTGGGCGAGCCATCGTCCATCGACCAAGCTTTCTGCTGCTGGACGAACCAAGCAACGGGCTCGATTTGGCCGCGCAATGGGAACTGCGACATACGATGCGCCGGCTTGCCCAGCAAGGGACCGGAATTTTGCTGATTACGCATCATCTTTCGGACATCCTGCCGGAGATCGATCGCGTGGTCATGATGCAGGCGGGTCGCATCGTCGACGACGGGTCGAAAGCTGGGCTGCTGACCGCAGACCGACTGCGGCGACTGTTTGGAGTCGAGGTGGAACTTGGCGAACGAAACGGCTTCTATCATGCGTGGTGATTTGCCTCGGACGCCCGCTCTACACTTGCAATGGAACCAGATGTTCTTTGACTCTCACCGGTCCCAGAACCGCTGTGGCCGGCAACGCACCGCGCGCCATGGCGAACTCGTCGCACGCATTCAGCCGCGGACAATTCGCGCAATCCTTGTAAATTTTGTCCGGCAGAGCGGTGCGGTCCACCTGCTCAAATCCGAACCGTTGGAAAAATCCGGGTATGCGGGTGAATAAGCAGACGCAGGGAACGCTGTGGCTTTCGGCTTCCTCGAGCAACGCCTCTATCAGGTGACCGCCCGCGCCTTGATGCATCGATTCTTCGCTGACGGCGATGGAGCGTATTTCTGCAAGATGCGGCCCATAGAGATGTAGCGCTCCGCAACCGAGAAACTTTCCTTCCTCGGTTTCCACCACAGTGAAATCGCGAATGTTCTCATAGATTTCCGCCGGGCTGCGTGGCAGCAAAGTGCCATCGTAGGAGAGACTGCGAATTAGGCCGTGGATCGCGTCCGCATCCGGCAAACGCGCCTTACGTGCCAACATGTTTTGCCCCTCGAGACGCAATCTCGACGACTGCGTCCGCATCCTCGGCATGCTCATTGGACGTAGGAGAAGCAGCTTCT